>PIVS01001006.1 GCA_003353855.1 Desulfobacteraceae bacterium | reverse complement strand
GTAACATTTTAGATCGCAAAATAGAAGTTAAAAATTAGTAAAACTTCATTTTTTTAACATTTAAAAATCATGTTAAACAATTGCCACAAGGGGGCTTCAGGTGTTTCGGTCAGGCACTACTTAGCAGACTCCTGCATCCCAATTTTTCTTGTCTGAAGTGTAAAAGCATCAATACAGCGGTGCGTACTATAACGTGAAATTCCCACCTTAGTTAATATTTCTCTGAACACAACATATGGTATCTGAGACCTTGAAATGCTTTTGATTCCTTATTCCAGCTTATAATCGGTGCCTGTTAACATAGTTGTCCATTTTCCTAAGCCGTATTTTCTACCATTTTCTCATTTTCAGATCTATCAGGATTAAGCCAAACTTCTGTTTGAACTTCCCATTTCCTTCAACAGGAGAAATCCGATGCGAAGGGTGACCTTGGGTACGGCATAGAGAAAAGAGGCTGCCCTGGCTGCCGGGATAATCTTCAGCACAGAGGACCAGCAGAGGTTGGCGAAGGCCGCCGGGAAAATCCCGAGATAAACGACCGCCGCTGTGGCAGATAAACCCGCAGTGGGAATTTGCCCGATAAAGCCCGTGCCAAACGGCAGTAAACAGAGTGTGCCGCCCCAGATGGCATAGCTGCTGACCTCGATGGGTCTGTATTTTTTTAACAACGGTCTCTGGAGAACGAAGAATCCGGCATGGGCAACAGCTGCCAGAAGTACAATCAGGGTCCCGGGTTTTAGGGCAATGCCCCTGTCAAATTCCAAAGCCATCAGGGATGCGCCGATAAAGCTTCAGGACTCCCTACCTCTGGGAAGAAACGGTGGCACCTCGGCCCTGCCATTTTACTTTTTACTAGCCACCTTTACTCATAAGTTCATATGTCATAAGCATGTCTGTGCCGGGATAGCAAACCTCAGCTGTGTTTAGTTCATCAAAAAGTTTGGCGAGAGCTGCATTCGAAGCTGGCCTTGAAGC
>PIVS01001005.1 GCA_003353855.1 Desulfobacteraceae bacterium | reverse complement strand
CCTGTTGAAGACTGCTCTTTACCTGTTCCAGGGTAAGTCTGGCCCGGGCATGTTCCTGTTGAATATTTAAAAGATCCAGCCAGCTTTTTTTGCCGACTTCGTATTGCCGGGTATAGGAAGCCAGGGTCTGGGCCGTGGACATAGCCAGGGACTGATTCAAGTCGACCAGTTGACGGATCATATCCCGGTCTGAAAGCCGTGACCTGGTATTACGGCGGATGTCGTTGTTTTCAGCATCTGCAGACATTCGGCTGGCCTTTACCCGTTCCTTGGCAGCCTTTACCTGTTCCCAGGAACTAAACCCCGCCCCCTCAATGGTTCCTTCCAGAACCAGGGCAAGGGTGGTATCCAGGTTCTGGTCGTTGGCACTGCCTATGTTATAAAGCTCCTGTTCCAGGCGTCCGTATATTCGGGGCATTATTTCTGACTTGCTCAGGGCTTCATCAATTTTTGCATTTTGAATTTCCAGGTCTGCCTGGGCCAGCCTGGCCGAGACCTTAGTTACGGTTGCTTCAATCTCTGCATGTCCGGGCAAGTCCATTAAAGAAGACGGCACTGGTTCATCAACCTCTGTCTGGGTAAGGGTCAGGGCATAGAGTTCAGTTTTGGCTATCTCAAGCTGTCCTTTTAAATCCTCGTTCTGTAGATGGGCCTGGGATAACCGTGACTGGGCCAGATAAACATCTGCCTCAGATGATACATTGCCCCTTGCCCGCCGGGTGGTCAGATCTAAAAATCGCTGGTGCTCTTTTATGTTTAGCTCAGCGGCCATAATTCTGTTTTTTAATCCCATAAGGTTGGCATATGTCACTGCGGTATCTTCCATCAATCCTCGCTGGACACGGAGCAATTCAGCCAGGGCCAGGTTCAATTGTATTTCGGATTTTGTAATGGCATTGTCAATTCGTCCCCCCACCCAAAGGGGTTGAGCCAGCTGCAGCAATGCCTCGGAGTCGTTGTTGCCTTCTGTTTCCGCC
>PIVS01000472.1 GCA_003353855.1 Desulfobacteraceae bacterium | reverse complement strand
CGGATCGGATTTATAAGAAAAATAAAATTCCTCCTTTGTGCGAAGTGATGGCATTTAAGATGACTGAGTCAGCCGAATCGATATATTCATCTCACCACTGACTTTTTGGGATCTTACGTCGAGCGGGCTTTCCGCACCTTAAAATCGACTCTGTCTCTCAGGCCGGTGTATCACACCAAAGACGACCGCATCAGATCCCATGTCATGCTTTGCTGGCTTGCCTTGCTTTTGGTCCGGGTTAGGGAGCTTGAGACTGGCATGACCTGGCCGAAGGTGCGGGCCAAAATGGAACGCCTTCATTTAGGAAAATTTTTGCATAAAGACAGCCGTATACTACAGTACACAGAATTGACAAATGTCCAGCGTAAGGCATTTAAAAGACTGAAGATACAGCCTCCTCAAAAGATAAAATCCATCAAAACCACCCCCTAATTTTGTAGGCACTAGGCCATTTTGGGTGGATAGCGATATCCTTTGATTGGCGCGGCTTTTCCGTTTTCTTATATCTACAGCTGTCGAACACGAGATAAAAATATCTTCAAACCCGCTCCGGCAAAAGTCAACTCCTCCGACATGGCTAGTTGGGGGGCCATTCTCGGACCTGACTTCTACCTCCGTTAACGTGGGTCGTAAATCAGCAATTGTTGTAAGAGCCGGATTAAATTTTCTCGAAAAAGTTTATCCGAATTTGACGCTTAAATTGAGCAACAACTGCCTTGACATTGGGGTCCACCATACCTGGCACCAGGAGACACACAACTTGTTGCGTGCCTCCTGGTACCGGGGCAGGTTTTTCAGAGTTATAAAAAAAAATTAACAGTTTCTCGAAAAAAAGCAAAAAAGCATTTACTCTTCCGGAAACGTTGCCTTAACAGTTGGAAGATTCTGTGAATCAAAAGTAACCGTGCATTCCAGTGGAAATCTTGGGTCTATCTCACAGCCTTCCCAGATTACCTCAAATGGGCTATTATCGGGGCGGGCTGATAATTTAAGCTCCTGCCCATCATAAAAGTTAATCTCACTACAGCCTATCAGTGAATTTGCGGTATTACAAGGAGAAGTATATGTCGCTAAATCGGTGACTTGTACTTCTCCACCTCCCTCAATTTGTATGAAAGTCACCTCGGGATCTGTTAGTGCAAAAGTAGCAACAATTGGATTATCTTCGTAAACAAAATTGCATTGTAATAGGTTTTCATCATCACATGTTTCTGGCTTCCCACCGGAAAACCCCAAAAAGAAACCATAGGGGTTTTCATCCGCTATCGCACGAAGAGTAACATCACCAGCCACATCAATATGTTTAAGAATACAGCTTTTTAGAAACCTCGAATTCTTAGTATCACACAGTGTGTGACCGGCAGCATCTTGAATGGTTACATTACCTGGACCTACAGCTACCCCACCACTGAAAGAACTATTACCATGAAAATGTAAAAAATCTGGCCTTGGTTGTGAGGATAGTTCGCCCCGTTGCAACAAATTGAAAAAACTTGAAGTTCCGCTATATTCACTTCTCATACCCTTTGTTATACAGATATCTTTCAATACAGAGTCATATTTGTTACAGTCGACACCACCATGTAAACCTCCGGTTTCCATTAGTGAGTACACTAAATCATTCGAAAGATAAGAATGAAATTTGGAGGTTGGATGCAGTTTGTCGGCAGTAAAAGTTTTATTTATTTTTGATTGATCGTAGGCTAATACTGAGTCGAAAATAAGGGCCGCAGAAGTATACAGCTTGCCTCCTTGAATTCCAGCGCCAGCATCGTCAGTTTGGCTGTTAAATCCTAGGTAATTAGCATTTTGCGAATATCCATCTTCCGCTCTTGTTGATCCAAAAATACTCTCCTTAGAGGGATCGTTTAATTTATACAGTCCAGGAGCGTTAGCCATATCATCTGCCAGGGCAAGCCCTATGCGTGTGTATGGGATAGATGCCTCATCTAGTTTAGCGGTTACACTTCCATTAAGCAGATCTGAAAACTTTTTTGTCGTTTCTTTGTAATCGATAAAAGAAGGAGATATCGCAAGGTCTGGAAGATCTATGTAATAAATAACTAAATTTTCCCTCAGATTTTCTGCAACAGAATTGTATAGACTCTGAATTGCATTTGAATAATAAATCGACAAGGAATCTGTATGTTGTATTAATTCATCTTCGCTGGCGTTTCTACCTTTGTATGCTTCTCCATAGTCATTGCCGCCAAAAAGGAAAAATACCGCAATCTTTCCTCCATCGGCTAATGCATCCGACACATCAGACTTTGCTATATCAACTTGTGTTGTAATGCTAGGAGCAACAGGTAAACGGCTTGAGTGAGCGGCAGAACACATCTTATAACCGCCAGAATTCATGTCTTCATCCTTGGATAATTTTGCGCCGCCAAAGGCGCGATTATCCACTGGAACACCAGTGCTAAGAGTCAGAAAGTCTGGCCACATAATGCCGTTACTCCAACGCCCATTATAATACCCGCCGCGTGGAGAAAAACCTGCGGTCCTGTTAAAAACGTTTTGTGTGTCTGACAGACTATCACCGAAGATAAAAACTTTGTTGTAAATCGTTTTATTTTCAGGTAGCTCTGTGATCTCAAGGGCATATAACCCATCTCCGAGGTCATTTCCTTCAATAAGACGTCTATCTAAGGGCGTCATGTCTGAGTTTTGTCTCCACCACCTGAAAACATAGCGGCCGACCACGTGCGTTCCCTGCAGGCTTCCTGCCGCTTTATCATACCTTGCAGCCTCGATGTTAATACCACTAGCCGCACACCCCGGAATAGAAGATGTATTGCTCCATTTTTGGGCCCATTCTAAATAATGCCCTGCCTCATCTGGCGTAGAAATTGAAATGACTTCCTCATTTTCCCAAAGCGAGGGGGCATTTGTAACAGCAACAACAAGCCGCCATATCAACTCAGAATGTAAGTCAAATGACCGGCTATCAGGTTGTGCTGATACCGATGTTCCCTTTGTTCCCTTAAGAGAAAGCATGGGATACGGATTATTCGTTCCTTTGTAAGCTCTACTAGGCTTGGGGGGGCCATAAAGAGTTAAATTAGCTAAAAATTCATTTCCTATATTGATGCTATGAACACGAGTTGTTTCAGGCCCTGCAGCCTCATACTCCACTGCTTTAGTTTGTCCAGGTTTAATACTATTAACATTATGGTCACCCGACAAAAAATCAAACGTTTGTGAAGTATAATTTTTTATATCAATTGAATATGCAGCATGCCCAACAACGGGCATAATCCACAAAGCTAAAATATTTATAAAAAGTATCGCAAGAATATGCATTGACATATTTTTGTTTAAAATGGCAGTGCCCCTGATCATGGCTTTTGCGCCCAGGGCAGCTGAAACATATTTTCGTTTATAGTTGGTTCGATAATTCATGCTGTCTCCGTTGTGTGTGTGTTATGGGTAATTCCCTGAAACAAATATAGCAACATACGTGCCGATTGAAAAATAAATCGATAACTACCTGATTTTTAATGTAAGTTTTGTTATTGTCTAAACAGGAAGGAATCCTGTTAGATGTGGCAGATACACCACGCCAGTCAGCAGTTCAGCATGTAACGCTTTGAAAATACAATACATTGTATTATGCGTGGTCAATGCGCCACGTATAGGGAATATTTCAACCCGAATTTTTTCATTTTAGTAAAGAGGGTTTGTCTGTGGATTCCGAGAATGCCGGCAGCGGCCTTCCATTTTCGAACTGCGACATAAAGTGGTCGATCAACAGATGGAAGTGTCCCAGAACTAACGTAATCTACTCAAACTCGGGAAATCCGATAAACACGCTTTCTTGGGCGGAAATGCCCGCAAGAAAATGTGGCATATGAAGCAAGGTTGGCAGCCGCCCCTTGGATAAATGGATCGCCAATTTCAGAACAGATACCTGGGGCCAGGACAATACCAATGCCGTGAATGCTGGTTAAAAATGCACCCTGTGTCTGGCTGAGAACAAGGGCAATTTCTTTTTCAAGAT
>PIVS01000050.1 GCA_003353855.1 Desulfobacteraceae bacterium | reverse complement strand
GTGTCTGCCTATCTGTCAGCCTTCCCGGGATATTATGAAACCTCAGATGCCGGATATATTGACGAAGACGGCTATATTTACGTCATGGCCAGGACAGACGACATTATTAATGTGGCCGGCCACAGACTCTCCACAGGCGGCATGGAAGAAGCCATCGCCGGTCATCCGGATGTGGCGGAGTGTGCGGTCATGGGAGTTGAAGATGAACTCAAAGGCCAGATCCCCCTGGGAATGCTGGTGCTCAATGCCGGCGTCGACAGGGATGAAGCAGATGTGGTCAAGGAAGTGATCCAGCGGGTCCGTGACCAGATAGGACCTGTGGCCGCCTTTAAAACCGCAACCGTGGTCAAACGGCTTCCCAAAACAAGGTCCGGAAAAATCCTGAGGGGAACCATGCGGTCCATTGCAGATCAAAAAGAATATAAAGTTCCGGCAACAATAGATGATTACGCCATTTTGGATGAAATAAAAGCATCCTTGAGTAAGATCGGGTATGGGAAAAAAGCATGAATGTGTTCATATGAAATTATATCAATTGAGAGGAGGTGGTGTAATATGCCCTGATTATCTTTGTTAAGATGATAATTACAGGAAAATCCGATCAACTCAATAAAAGTGATTTAGGAGGAAAATTTTATGGATTCAAAAGTAATGTGGGTTTGGGGTTTGTTGATTATTTACATTGTGTATTGTTTCTGGTGGGGGTTAAAAGGTTTCTTTTCTGAAAAAACCGCTTCAGGTTACGGGATTGCAGGACGTTCCATTCCATTTATCGCATTTTTGATGGCCGCAACGGCCGCCTCTTTTTCCGGCTGGACATTTGTCGGGCATCCGGGGTTAATCTGGAAGGTTGGACTGGTATATGCATTTGCCTCCTTCTATGTATTGACCATCCCCATTACAGGTGCCTTTTTTGCCAAAAGAAACTGGCTCATGGGCAAACGATACGGATTTATAACCCCTGGTGATATGTTTGCATATTACTATAACAATGAAGTGGTTCGCTGGCTCACTGTTCTGGCAGCCCTTTTATACTCAGTATTTTATTCGGGCATCCAGCTTATTGCCGCATCAAAATTATTTTACTGGGTAGCAGGGGTTCCCCCTACAATCGGCCTTATTTTCATGGCATTTATTGTGTGGTTCTATGTGGTCACAGGGGGCTTGAAAGCCAGCACCTGGGTAGGTGTTCTTCAGTTTCTGCTCCTGGTCGGCGGTATTGCCCTCTTAGGCTTTTATGTTGTCACCTCCCCTGTAATCGGCGGATGGTCCGGCATGTCAGCCTCTTTAAAAACCCTTGATCCAAAATTCAGCCAGGTACCAGGTCTTATCCACTTCGGCATCGGCGGAGGCTGGACAGCGGTGATGATCCTGACCTATATGTTTGCCCTCATGGGTATTCAGTCATCCCCGGCTTTTATTCTGTGGAACTTTGGTATTAAATCTCCCAAACCCTTGGCATGGCAGCAGGTTTTCATGTCCACCTTTGTTGTGGGTGTCTGTTTGTTTTTCTTTTCCGCCTTCCAGGGAATGGGTGCTAAAATACTCGAACTCTCCGGAGATATGATCATCGCCAACAACGGCGACGTGGTTCCCAAACTGATGACAAAATTCTTGCCAGGCCCTGTTCTGGGTCTTGTATTTCTCGGCGCCATTGCCGCCATCCACTCCACATCGGCTCCCTATATCGGAACCGGCGGTACCATCATCCAGAGGGATGTATGGTGGAGATATGTTAGAAAACAGCAAGGATCCCATTCAGAACAAATCTGGACCAACCGGGTCATGGCGACACTCTTGACCGTTGCAGCAGCAATCGTCAGCCTGACCTCGTCGGATGCCATTGTTATGATCGGCGGGTTTGCCACCACCTTCGGCACCATTATGTACCTGATGCTCGTCGGCGTCCACTGGGGATTCAAATTTCCCAGCATCGGCGCAACTCTGGGTCTTTTGGCCGGTATAATTGTCAATATGCTCACCTATTTTGTCTGGAAATATCCTCTTTCCATGCATACAGCCTTCTGGGGTCTTTTTGCAGGTTTTGTCGTGGCCTATGGTTGCCGCGGCTTAGGATTCAAAGATTCCGAAGAGACCATTGCCCGGCAAAAAGAAGTCAGAACATGGCTTAACAGTATTGATGCGCCCACCGAGAATGGTAAAGCATGGCGCTCCAGAATGAAAATAATTGTTCCTGTATGGTATTTCTTTGCTCTGGGTCCTGGAATCTTACTGGGCAACTCAGCCTTTACCTTCTGCGGATTTCCTGCCATCTGGGCATGGCAGATTGTATGGTGGATCGTGGGTATTGTGATGATGTGGGCCCTTTGCTTTAAAGCTGAAATGTCCACCTCTTCTGAGGAACAGATCAGACGTGCCGATATTGAGCTCATGGATGTAACCAAAGAAGCGGATTAAAACTAAACAGCATTCTGTTAACCCTTTTATGGAGGAAATAATTATGGCATTGGAAGATAAATATCTCATCGTAACAATTGCTTTTTGTATTTTACTTGTTGCCAGTTTTGGTTGGGGATGGTGGGGATAATCATCCTAAAAACAACTAATCTTTAACCCAGGAAGAATTCTGAACCACTATTCCCGGTTCAGAATTCTTCTTTGTATTTAGCCCATGACTCAAACAAACAGATTCTGGAAATTTGTCTTATTAAGTACCTCAAGTATTTTTTTGATGGCCTGGGGTATTCTAACTTTTATATGGTTTCAACTGACCCCGGATCAGGAACAAGTTCTCAAGGTTCTGGGCCAGGAAAACCTTTTCCCTCTCCTGGGACTTGTCTTTCTTGTTGTCGGCTCCCTTTGGGTTATATTTGATATTACCTACAACACCTATATCCGGCCCTTGAAAAGGATGTCGGCGGAAGCCGGTGTAATCTATGCGTCCAACCCCTCCCACCGCTTAAAAATCAAAGGCAGCAAAGATATTACCAATCTGTGCAGGGTAATAAATGATTTTGCCGACATGTTTGAGAACTTAAATAAAACCATCACCCAGCAGATTCTGGCCGCCAGAAAAGAGACAGAAAAAGAAAGAAACCTTCTGGCTGCCATCATGGCGGAACTGCCCCAGGGCGTGATTATCTGCAACAAAAACGGGCGGGTTCTTCTTTTCAATTCCCTTGCAAAAAAAATATTTACCCACAGGGCATCCCCCCTGAGGACAGAGCAGTTTATCGGGCTTGGCAGATCCATTTTCCATTTGATTGACAAAAATCTCATAGCCCATGCAATTGATGAAATTCAAGAATGGTTGAACAGCCACAAAAAAAGTGTTGGATCTTTTTTTATCACCCCCATTTATACCGGAATCCTTATCAGCGTGGAAGCCATCCCCATTTTTGACCAGAATAATGCAATGACCGGTTTTATCCTGGCAGTTAAGGATATTTCAGCAGATATTAATAAATATGAAACCATTGACACCCAGTTGTCAGAATTTCACATGGCCCTTGAAAAGGAAATGCCGGAAATAACGTTTAAGGGGGTCCAAAAAAAATATGACCAGGCATCCAATATTATCCGTGATCTTTCTTTGTCAAAGCTTCCCCTGACAACCCTGAACCTGAAAGATTTTCTGCGAACCCTCCAAAAAAAAACCGGTCACGAATGCGACATAAGAATCAATATATTCAATGAGGACTGGAATACAAGAATCCTGGCAGATGCCTATTCCCTTACCCGGGCCCTTGTCTTTTTATTTAAAAACCTGTCCCGGCTCTCTTCACAAAAAGAATTTAACCTGGTTATTTCACATCCCAATGATGCCATCTCTTTTGAAATTTCCTGGAATAACGCTCCTTGTCGGCTCATGGATATTAAAGATATAATGCACCAGAGAATTAATGCCCTCCCGGGATTTGACTATGTTCTCAAATTCAATAATGCCAAGATTTTACTGGATTCATCGGACAAGTCCACCTGTTCAGGTGTACGTATCCTTACAAAAGCAGGAAAAGAATCCCTAAGCCCTGTGAAACAAAGAGCCCCGGTCATGGCAGGCAGCAGACCCGAATTCTATGACTTTGATCTGTTCAGTATGGATAACCAGCCCAAAAGTCTTCTTGAGACCAGTCTGAAAGAATTAACCTATACGGTCTTTGATACTGAAACCACGGGCTTAAATCCGGATGAAGGGGATGAAATCATCTCTATCGGTGCTGTCAGAATTGTGAACAATAGTATCGTGTACCGGGAAATTTTTGAAGAACTGGTTGATCCCAAACGCGATATTCCCATTGAATCGTATCGGATACATGGTATTAATTATGAGATGGTCATGGAAAAAGAACCCATTGAACAGGTGTTGCCCCGATTCAGCCAATTCACCTCGGATACTGTGCTTTTGGGACATAACATCGCCTTTGACATGAAGATGCTCAAATTAAAAGAAAAACCAACGGGCATCCGGTTTAACCATCCAACTCTGGATACCCTTTTACTCTCTGCCGTTCTCCATCCGGTACATGAACAACATGACATGGAAAACATCGCCAGGCGACTGGGAGTTAACATTATCGGAAGACATACCGCACTGGGGGACGCCATCACAACGGCTGAAATTTTTAAAAAACTGATTCCCATTTTAAACAGCAACGGTATCTTAACCCTGAAAGATGCTTTGAAGGCATCCCAAAGATCCTATTATGCCAGATTAAAATATTAAAACTTGCACCAATATGACAATATACCCTTGTACAATCACCCCAAACTAAATAGTTGCTCAATTGGATTGGTAAATGATAGGTTGCAGACTATAAACTTTTTAAACGGGAGAATCTCTCTATGAAACGTCCTTTGCTTTCACTTTCTGTATTCAGTGCTGTATTTTTTGGTATTATCCTTTTTTCTATTATTTTTGGCGGATACAGCAGTCTCTATCGGGCCCAAAACAGAATAGGTGATGCCAAGGGAAATGTAATAGTCGAATGCTGGAAACGACAGGCCCTTATCCCTGAACTGGTTGCCATGGCCGGTGAATCAGAGGTTTTAAAAGAAATGGTCCCTCTTGATAAGGTGGATGGTGCAGCAAAAAAAGCAAAAACCATATCAGAGCAAATCAATTCCAAGATCATCCCGGAAAAAAAATTAATTGAGGCCTTTGAAAAATCCCAGGTCAGACTGAGCCAGGAAATCATCAGCCTTATCAATGGGCTCAAAAAAGATGCTAAAATCGGTAAATCTCCTGATTTTCTTTCACTTGAAAAAAAATTTAATGACCTTGAAATAATCGTTTTTTACAAGGGCACCAGATACAACAAGGAAGCCAGGTATTTCAACACCAGAAAATCAATTTTTCCCGGGTTTCTCGTTGCAAAACTCTTCGGACTTGACCAGATTAATTACGTTGAAATCACCACGGACCTGTTTAAACCTGAAAAGTTAAGAAGCTGATACCCCATGTTTTCTGAATCAGAACAAAAAAAAGCAGCCGGATTTGCTTTTTCAGCCTTGACCAAATCCGAGGAACAAGATCTTTACAACGCTTTTTCCTATGAAAAATATACCAGGAACGAAAATCTCTTTGTCCAGGAGATATCCCGGGTCAAAAAATTATTTGTCCTTTCAAAGGGATCGGCTGCCTATTATTTTGAACAAGATAATAATAGGCAATTAGAGGGCAAGCTCATGCCGGGAGATACATTTGGCGGCCTTTCAGTTTTATTTAACGATTCAATGGCCATTCACACCTTGACCCCCCTTGAAGAAACTGTATTTTTAACCATTGACGCCGCTCTTTTTTCAGACCTGTGCAAAAGGAATAAGGGGTTCCAGGAATATTTTACCAATGAATTTGGCAGATGCATGCTCAACAGAACCTTTGCCGATATTGTTGCCAGACAGATTCTGGACAACTCGTTGAACCTGCCTTTTTTCAATCAACCCATTTCTGCTATTTTCAGACCCAATATTGCCACATGCCAAGAAGTGACTTCCATTCACAGTGCAGCCTTAAAAATGAGTAAACATAAGGCCAGCGCTATTCTGGTCAAGTCCGACACCAACCGGATCCAGGGTATTGTCACCGATGCAGATCTGAAGGAAAAGGTTCTGGTAAAAAATATTTCCCCTTCAACACCTGTGTCAAAGATCATGTCCTCACCCCTTATCTCGATCTCCTCGGACTGCCAGGTATTTAAAGCCTTTTTAACTATGATTGAAAAGGACAAACGCCATTTGGCCGTATACGGAAAATCCGGCGAAATATCCGGCCTTTTAACGGAAAAAGATCTGATCGCAGCCCAGACACGATCTACCTTTCTTTTAATCAAATCCATTAAAGCTGCCCAGGACATGTCGAATCTTGAAAATATTCATTCAAAACTTGAAAGAATGCTGCTGGATCCCATCAGGAACGGTGCCAGTGCGGAATATGTCACCCGGCTCATCACCACTTTTTCAGATACCATCATCGAAAAGGTCATCGCCTTTTCCCTGGCAGAAGCAGGGCCGCCGCCCTGCAAATTTGTTTTTTTAACCATGGGCTCGGAAGGCCGGGAAGAACAGACCCTCATCTCCGATCAGGACAATGCCATCATCTTTGAAGATGTTGAAGACCAGGTCGAGGCAAGAGAGGCAAAAATCTATTTTGACCATCTGGCCCAACTTATCTGTTCCCGCCTTGACAAGACTGGGTATCAGTTTTGCGACGGAGATAACATGGCCCAGAACCCCAAATGGTGCCAACCCCTGTCCATTTGGAAAGAATATTTTACAAAATGGATTCGAACAGGAAACCCGGAGGATCTGTTATATTCAAGTATATTTTTTGATTTCAGGGGAACCTGGGGAGAGATGAAACTTTCCAACAGCCTTAAATCTTATCTGTTAAAATCCATAAAGGGGTGGTCAGGATTTTTGCGGCACCTGACTGAAAACGCCCTCTATTTCAGACCTCCCATGGGCCGGTTTGGAAAATTTTTGGTTGATTCCCAAGGGGACAACAAGGATACCTTTGATATCAAACAGGCCATGCTTCCCCTCATTGATTTTACAAGGGTTTATGCCCTGAAGAATCAAATTTCCCAAACCAATACCCTTACCCGGCTTTTCAGATTATACACAAAAAATGTCCTAACCAAAAAAGAGTACAATAACATTGTTCAATCCTATAAATATTTGATGGATTTAAGATTTCGCAGACAGATCACCACCATCATGGATGAAAAAAAAAAACCGGATAATTATATCAACCCTGAAAATCTTTCCTACCTGGACCGGCAGATGCTCAGGGAAATCTTTAAAATGACGGAAAAACTTCAGCAGAAACTCAACTATGATTTCACAGGAATAGCCTGAAATTAGCGGATTGACAATTTTCCATAAATCGAATGGAATTATCTATCCTATAAAAATTTTCGTCTCAATGAGGAGATTGCAAGAAGAATTGTGGCAGAATCCAATCTGACCAAATACAATCGAAGTCTTGAAAAAATGATCGAGAGCAAATCCAGCCGCTTGAAAAAATCATAACCTCCCACAAAGGCGAAAACAAAAAAAGGAAAAAGAAAAGGTGGAAAAGGACTTGGACTGGCCTTTGCCAAAAGCGTAATCTTAACTTGTAACGGAGAGATAAAAGTTGTAAGTTCCCGCAACGAGGGAACAATAGTCAGTATTGTTCTGCCAGTAAAAAAAGAGGACCCTTCCCTTCTTTAATCCCATTCAGAGTACAGATCTTTTCTTGGAATGGGAAAGTTTTACAATAGAAATTCATTTTTACATTGTTCACAAGATGCAGTGGCCTGGACCTGCCGGCAATGAACACATTTATCTATCAGATAACGATCTTTCCCCTGGGGTTTGTGACAATAGGTGCATTCCCAATCCTTTTTAGTCGCGACCAATGTGTTACAGCTGGGGCACTTGATGGGAAATCTCCTGAAAATTAAAAAAGAGATACCTGCGAAGACAAAAAAAGGGCCTATGAGTTTGAATTGGATACTGGAAACAAATTGATCGAATTCGCCGGCACCGGATAAAATAACATAGATCAAAAATGCAATGGAGGTAACCGCAAGAAATTTAAAACGAAAATGAAAATAGACACTTTTCAAGGATTTTTCTTCCATGGACAGGCTCCCGTTAAAAGATTTAATTCATACGCGCTTTTCTTACCCTTATACCTTTTCCCGAAATTTCCATCCAATGTCAATTATCTTTTTTCTTTCTTCCGGCCTATTCCGGACAACAAGGATTTCCTTCTCCTGATTCTATGGGAATAACCCGGGTCCCATGGCAGTTTCAATAAATTGGCGCTGGCCTTCAAAATCGTCCAGGCCATCAAGGGCTTCAAGCCGGATCTCCTGGCCAAATGTGATAAAAACCCGTGAAAAGGGTTTGGGCAGCATAAACCTATCCCATGAATTAAAAAACCAGGCATGTTCAGCAGAGGTATAAAATGGAATCACAACCGCATCCGCTTCAATGGCCATTTTAATCACCCCGGCCTTAACCCTGCCCATGGGACCTTGCGGACCGTCCAGAATATGGGCGCCAAGCCCATAGGTTTTTAAATGATCAATCATCGCACCCATGGCTTGTTTCCCCCCCCGGGAAGAGGACCCCCGGGGGGTGTGCCAGCCGATCCTGTTGGCCACCCCTGAAATCAGATCACCGTCTTTACTTTGGCTGATCATCAGGCCAGGATTGAATTTGGAATAGGTCTTAAAATGATGGATGGCTGAAAAAAACTGCTGATGCCAGCCACATAAAAGAACGGTGGTACCCTGGGCCCTAAGATCCTTCCAGCGGCTCTCATTTTCAACTCTGAGCCGAAATGTCATGCTGTAAACCTGGATAAAATAATAGGCAAACACAATGAAAGGCCGGGTGTATATTATAAATTTTAGTCTCTTAAACATTTATGACTCCATATTACTTGATTAAAAAAAGTACTTTACCAAACCGTTCTTCTGCCGGACCGGCTTCAACCTCGTCGGGATTACTCTTCCATGGGTTTGGGAAAACCTGCCTGTTCATAGGCTGCCAGAACAGCAAGTTCCCTTTCTTCGGGAAGAAGGGTCACATCTTCCAAAGAAGGTGCAGGCCTCCCTTTAACCGTCATTTCTTTTATTTTTTCAGATTTTATAAGGGCTTCATACCCTTTTTTCCGAAGGGCTTCTCCATCCTGTATTCTGTCATAGCTTCCTTCAATCTCCAAATTAAGCTCTTTTTTCTCTTTAATGGAAAATCCTTTGATGCCAAGGATCAGGCTGTAGGGATTCATGGAAACACAGGTAATGGCAACCGGCCTTTCCAGCGCATTCCCCAATTGCTTTATGATTGTTTTTTTCCCCATCCAGGGGACCAGAAAGAAACCTGCGATCGTATACAAGCCCAGAATGGCGGCAAAAATCATGAGAATGCGCTTGGGTTGAATCAGTCCTTTCATGGCTATTCCTTTTAACAATTCAATTAAACAAGTCCAAATAACGGCCCGCCTTTTTTAGCAAGGGATTTCACCCGTTCAATGGTGGCCGGATCAGATTCCAGAGGTGGGGAATGAAAGGGTTTTATCCTGGCATCAATAATGAGCGGTTCCATACACTCCCAATGTTTAAACACCACTTTATCCCTTAACCCGTAGATATCATGGGAAGGATTGGATCGTAAAAAGGTGACCCATAAAAAATTGGAAAAGGTGTCTTTGGCAAACTTAGCATCATCCACCACCACAAGCAGGGGAAGGGACTCAAGTCCGTCTTGGTTCTGCAAATGCTTTTTTAATCCGTTGATCTGCTTTTTCCCGGAAGTGTAGGAAGTAAATTCAGGTCCCTGTACCACCACCATGCCCGGGGCAGCAAACCCGGGGTTAATATAATCCTGGGGAAGACTGAAGTCCTGGGGGAACTGAACGGCAAGTCCTCTTTTCTTTTCTCCTGCTGCCGCCACAACAAGTTTGGATCCTGTATTGATTTTTGAAGAGGAGTAATCCAGGGTATCCATGGTGGTGCGGGTGGTAAAATGAAGGTCCGATGAAAAATCCACCCGCTCCAGCAGGTGAATAAAAAAGGCTTTTTCATCATTCACATCCAACCCGGGGTTGTCTTCATGGGCACAGATGAACAAATATTTTGCAAGGGAAAGCTGGCCGGTTCCCAGGATTGCACTGGCATGGGTTAAAAGTTCCCTGGGCACTCTTTTCTCGTAGGGCAGATACCGCTCATGGGCCTTGGCCAGCAACAATGGGTGGACCCCTGCATCGTCCACGGCATTGACGGCTGTCACCCCGGGAAGGGCATCCGTAATGGCTGTTCGGGTGATATCGTGGATGAGTCTGCCAAAATTCGAATCTTCCTGGGGGGGACGCCCAACCACGGTAAAGGGAAATATGGCCCCGGGCCTGTGCCACACCGATTCCACTTTTAGATAGGGATATTCATGTTCAAGGGAATAGTACCCCAGATGGTCCCCGAATGGGCCTTCGGGTTTGGTCTGGTTGGGGACAATGATCCCGGTGATGCAAAAATCTGCATCATTGGAGATGAAGAACCCGTTCTTTGAGGTATACCTAAAATTTCGACCGGCCAGGGCTCCGGCAAAGGCTATTTCCGGAACGCCTTCGGGCAGGGGCATGACCGCAGCCAGGGTATGGGCCGGCGGACCGCCGATGAATATAGAAACCCGCAGGGGCCGGTTCTGTTCCAGGGCTTTTTTATGGTGGATTCCAATTCCCCGGTGAAGCTGATAGTGAAGTCCAATTTCCCGGTTTGGTTCATAGGCATTACCGGAGATCTGGATCCGGTACATGCCCAGGTTTGATTTAAAAATAGAATCATTGGAAGGGTCCTTGGAAAAAACCTGGGGCAAAAGAACAAATGCTCCCCCGTCCTCGGGCCAGCATTTGATCATAGGCAATTGGTCAATCCGGGTCCTGTGCTTAAGCACCCTGGCTGGGGAGCTGCGAATTGGCATGGCCCGGAGGAGGGCCTTTAATGCCCCCATCGATTTTCCAGGTGATCTTAACAGCCACCTTGGATCTGATCTCAGATCCACCAGGGACCGCACCTGCTTGAGTTCAGGCTCAAAAATTTTAAGAGTTCGTTCATAGGTGCCAAACAGATTTGACAGGGCCGGAAAAGAGGCATTCTTGACATTGGTAAACAGCAAAGCCGGACCCTTGGCATCATGGACCTGCCTGGTGATTTCCGCCATTTCAAGATGGGGATCAACTTCCTGGGAAATTTTGATCAATTCCCCCTGTTTTTCCAGAAATAGGACTGTTTCCCTTAAACTTGTAAACTTCATAATTTAGTTGGCATACCCCCAGGCCTTAAGCCTTTTGTATGCATGTTGGGAAAATTTATTGGACTGATAGTCAATCTGTTTTAAGTAGGCGGCATAATTTTTGGCTGCCGGCTCCTTTTGGCCGCTGTTATCAAGGGAATACCCCTTGTAAAATGTCAGTTGGGGATTGCCCGGCAAAAGTGCATCACATTTTTCAAAATCCTTGTATGCCCGGCTGTGTTTCTTTTCTGCCAAATTGGATAATCCGGCAAGAAAATACCCCTGGGGCTCGGTGGGATATAAATTTTTGGCAGCATTGGCATAGGACAGGGCCTGGGATGAGTTTTCCCGGATCAGCAAACATTTGGCCATGAGCACATGGGCAGTATAGTCATGCTTTACCTGTTGGATGGCTGATTTAAATGCGGTTTCAGCATTATCATATTCTTCTTTGGCCAAATATTTTTCCCCCTCCTGCATCTTCCGGACGGCCCCTTTTTTTTGTCGCAGAGAAGCTATTTTATCCATATACCGCTCACGGTTCAGGGGAAATGATCTGCTATTTTTGTACTGGTTCCTGTCCCGTTGAACCGCTGCCTGCAACCGTTCTGAGCTCATGGGATGGGTGGCAAACAGCATCTGGGTTGAAGAAGGTTTGGCCTTGTTCAAGGAATTGAGCATTTCCATGAGCCCCACAAATCCCTTGGAAGAATAGCCCGCCTTTACCATATATTCTTGTCCCAGCAAATCCGCCTCCCTCTCATTGGCCCGGCTGTAGCTTGATAAAAACAGGCCCTGGCTCAGGGCTCCCAATTGCTGGGTTAACTGCCCCAGTCCTGCCCCCTGGGTGCCTGCCAATACTGAAAGTCCGCCAACCAGAAGAGAAGATAGCTGACCTTTAGAAGCCTGTTCTGCTGAATGACGGGCATTAACATGGCCCAATTCGTGTCCCATAAGAGCGGCCAACTCTGCCTCATTGTCAAGGTCCAGCAAAATCCCCCGGGTTAGGGCAATGGATCCACCTGGAAAAGCATAGGCATTGATATAGACAGCATTGACACATTGGAAGTTATAGGGCATGTCCGAACGGTGTACATGAGACAGCATTCCTGTGCCCACCTCATCGATGTATTGGTTCAATGCGGTATCCTGGGTCACCCCGTAGTCCGATGAAAACTGGAAGGGAGATTGTTTTTTGTCGATACCGATTTCCTGTTCCCGGGACATCATCATAAGCTGATTTCTACCGGTCACAGGATCCTTGGCACACCCGGCCAAAAAGGCAAGACCCGTGAACGCCCCATAGGTCATTGCTGAATATTTCAGAAAATCCCTGCGCGAGACTATTTTTGACCCCTTATTTCCCCTTCCCCGGGGATGGTTCATATCCAAGCAGTTGACTTTGAATTTCTTCACTTTTTATTTTTCCTTTTGTCCAATTCTTCCTTGATGGTAATGCCTAACCGCTGAAGTGAATAGGGTTTTTTAATAAAAGCGCCAGCACCCAGTTCCTGGGCTTTCTCCACATCCTTGGTTTTTGAATATCCACTTGTAATCACAGCACTGATATCGGGATCAATCAGTTTCAATTCCCGAAAGGTTTCAAAGCCGCTGATTCCCGGATCCATTATCATATCCAGGACCGCCAGATCAATCTTGTTTTTCCTGACAAGGGCAATGGCCTCCTCCCCGCTGGTCACAATCTTAACCTGATATCCCAACCGCCTAAGCATATTAGAGGCTATTTTCCGCTGACTATCCACATCATCCACCACAAGAATGGTTTCATTATGCCCTGAATAATCACTGAGGGTGTATATTCTATCAGGTTCCGCTGCCTCGGGCAAGAGGTCTGTAACGGGAAAAAAGACTTCAAAAATGGTTTTACTCTTTTCACTGGTCACCAGAATATAGCCGTTGTGGTCATGTACGGTGTTCCAGACAATGGTAAGTCCTAAGCCGGTACCGCTTCTTCCCAAAATTTTTTTCGTATAAAAAGGCTCAAAAATCCGATCCAAATCCTCATTGGAAATACCCGGGCCTGTATCCTGGATACTGAATCTGACAAAGGGTCCGTCTTTAGTTTTTTCATACCCTTTGATTCTTCTATGCCTAAACTGAACCACTGAGGTTTTCAAGATCACCTTGCCCGAATTTTGAATGGCTTCCATGGCGTTGGACACAAGATTCATGACTATTTTTCTCATGTGGAGGCCGGAAGCATTGAGCATGGGAAGGGAGGGGTCAAGATTTTTTACCAGGATCACCCCGGGATGAAACCCTGCAACCCGATTAAATTCCGGTGATAATATATACTCTTCAATAATATCATTTAAGCGAACCGGTTCCATCACCTTTGCAGCCCCCCTGGCAATGGTTAAAAGCTCATCCACAATAATTGATGCCCGCTTTCCGGAATCTTTCATAATCATTATTGGTTTGATTAATTCACTGTCCTTTGGCAGGTCCATTAACAAGAGCTCCGGCGTAGACACAATGCCGGACAACACATTGTTTAAATCATGGGCCACCCCCCCGGCAAGCAAGCCAAAAGCCTCCATTTTCCTTGCCTTTTCAAGTTCGTTTTGAAGACGTTTTTTCTCCTGGCCGGACCTTACCTCTTCAGTGGTATCCCTGACGGCAAAAAGAAGTGCCGGTGCAGAATTATAAACAATTTCAACAGATTGTTTTTCAATATAAATTATGCTCTTGTCCGGCTGAATGATAAAATCAGGGAGTGACTCCTTTTGGGGATCAGCCAGTGGGACGGGCATGAAAAAAATCCGCTCAAGGCCGGCACCTGTCAATTGCTTAGCAGACAATCCGGTCAGCCGTTCAAGGCCTGGGTTAAAAAAAACGATCACACCGTTCTGGACAATAAAAATACCCTCGGGCAAAGAATTAACCAGATTTTTATATTTTTCCTCACTTTCACGAAGTTGACCTTCTGCTTCGGCATGGGCCAGAATCTCAAGGGTCAGGCTTTTGTTCATCCTGATCAATTCCGTGTCCTTGAATTTTTCCAGGTTTTTAATGTCCTGGTTCAGTTTTTTAAGAACCGATCGGGATAAAAAGGCAATCCTTGCGGTATATTCTATCCTATACCCGGCCACCACCCCGGTTGCCAGCATGGCAAACAAAATACAGGTCTGAAAAAAAAAGAGTTCAGCCAAGGGTGCTGCCTGCCCTGTCACCCCGATTATGTACATGAAAATCAGAGCAAAACCTGTGGCACCTGCGATGAGATAAGAGACCCGGATAAAAAAAAATCCAATGGGCAGGAGAAATAAAAAGAAAAAGAATACTCCCCAGGGGTGTGATATCTCAGAAAGCAAAAAAAATCCCCAGGCGCCGGTGGCAAGGAAAGCAAGAACATAAATGAAACTTACCAGTTTTTCCTGGTGTCCTTTTTTAAAGAACAGAAAAAATCCAATAAGAAAAAGGACAATCCCTCCTGGTCCCGGTACCATTTCAGAAAAATAGAACGCGTTGATACCCGATAGGGCCAGGAAAGAAAAGAGAACAAAGGCTTTTAGGGCCAAAACCTGGGACGGTATGATGGATTGCACAAACTTTGATTCAACCTCCAGGGGAAACAACAAGCTCACCCTGGAAGGCGTATTGGATTCAAGGTTACTCATGGGAGGATCAATGTTGCTTTCCAATTGCACCAATCATAAAGAAAAGGATGCCCAGGCCAAGAATAGCTCCGGCAAATGGCAATTCATAAATTGCAAAATAAAGGCTGTCTTGAATGAAGTCAACCGGAATAAAATCAACAATGGTATCTGAATATTCTCCTGTAAATTTGGAAATGGTCAGATCCACCCAAAAATTGTCTGATTTCATAAATCTGGAAATCCCGGTAAAAACACCAATAAAAAATCCAGCCAAAATAGAATATATCCCAAGTCTCGTCAACATAACACCTTTTCCTTAGCAATTTTAAATTTTATCAATTAATCTCTTGTTCTAATATATTCGCGTGGAATTTTTGAGTCAAATCTTTTTGTTGGGTACAAGCCTTTTATTCCCTGTGTCTTTATGATAAATCCACAAGCATAATGGTTATGAAAACATCAAATACATTAAAAAAAATCGGATTTGCTTCATTTATAATGATGGGGTCGGTATTTGCCAGCCGGATCATCGGGCTGGTCAGGGAATCCACCATTGCCTGGATGGGCGGGGCAAAGGCCTCTGTGGATGCCTATCAGATTGCATTTATCATTCCTGAAATATTGAATCATCTTGTGGCCAGCGGTTTTTTATCCATCACCTTTATTCCCATATTTACCCATTACCTTTCCCAAAACAGGGACGAGGAAGGATACCGGGTATTTTCCATTATTTTCAACGGATTCGGCCTGATGCTCCTGGGATTTATTGCCATTACCATGGTCTGGGCACCCCAATTTGTAGAACTCCTTGCCCCGGGTATAGATGATCCCCAAACCTTTGCCCTGGCCGTAAAAATGACCCGGATCATTATTCCGGCTCAATTTTTCTTTTTTACCGGCGGCCTTTTCACGGCTGTTCAGTTTACAAAAGAGCGTTTTTTCATTCCTTCCCTGGCCCCACTACTCTATAATATCGGTATTATCACAAGCGGAATCATTCTTTACCCCATTCTCGGAATGGAAGGGTTTGCCTGGGGGGTTCTCGGAGGGTCATTTTTAGGCAGTTTTCTACTTCAGCTTGCAGGGGCCAGGCGGGCAGGACTACGGTATTTTTTCATTTTCAACCTTTCCCACCCTGATTTTTTAAAGTATATCCTTTTAACCCTTCCCCTGATGGTGGGGCTGACCATGACATTTTCAATGGAAATTCTGATGAAATTTTTTGGTTCCTTTCTGGCAGAAGGGAGCATCGCAGCCATGAACTATGCCCTTCGCATCATGTTCATCCTTGTGGGATTTTTCGGCCAGGCCATTGGCATAGCCTCCTACCCCTTTATGGCAAAGATTGCTGCCAAAGGCGACTTTCACCGCCTAAATAATATGATCAATCAAACATTAAAATTTATTTTCCTGGTAATTCCATTCTCCGTCCTTTTCATGGTCCTTCGCCGGGAAATCGTGATGATCCTTTTTCAACGGGGTGCCTTTGACATCCAGGCCACACAATTGACCGCCGGTATTCTTCCCTTTTTCCTGGCAGGCGCCTTTGCCTTTTCCGCCCAGACCATTGTTGCCCGCGGCTATTATGCTCTTCAAAACACCCTGTTCCCCGCTGTTTTTTCCACTCTCTGCGTCTTGGCAAGTCTGCCCATGATCTATGGATTTATGAAATTTTTGGGTATAAAAGGAGTGGCACTTGGACTCTCTTTATCCCTCACCCTAAGCTCCCTTCTCCTCTTTGAATGCTGGAACCGCAAAAATCAGAACACCGGGAAAAAAGAGGTTTACACTTTTTTCTTAAAATTAATCCCCGCAAGTCTCCTCCTTGGTGGCCTCCTCCAGGTGATCCTGGTGGAACTTCGACAGATTTTTGACCCTGCAACCCTGGGGGGAAACCTGATTAACTGCATTATTATAGGCGTTATTTTTTCAATTTTCCTACCATTAATCGGGTTAATATTACGCATCAAAGAAATTTCCATCCTGTACGATAAAATTTTCAGGAGAAAAAGTCCATGGCAGAAAAAAAAGGCGGAAAATTAAAAAAAACAACCGGAAAAACAATTACCGACAAAATCAAACAGGTGGTCCAAAAAATTTTAGCGGCTAACCAGGTGGTTTTGTTCACAGGTGCCGGGATATCAACGGAAAGCGGAATCCCTGATTATAGAAGCCAGGGAGGAATCTGGGATAAATTCCAGCCAATTTATTTTGATGAGTTCATGGCCCATAAAAAAGCCCGGGTCCAGTATTGGGATCAGCGCCTGGATATGGAAAAAGGCCTGAAACATGCCAAGCCCAACAAGGGACATAAAAGCATTGCCCGCCTACATGACATGGGAGTTTTGACCAGCGTGAT
>PIVS01000471.1 GCA_003353855.1 Desulfobacteraceae bacterium | reverse complement strand
TTATCGACCCTGATGTACTCTCTTTTCAAAGTTATCGAATTAGTGGTACCGGCGGAGTTGAGCAGAATCCTAACCATATAGAAATTCAGTACGGCCGAGATAACCAGGGTAACCCTGCAGTCACATTATCAGGAGGCCTGGAAGTTGCCACACGTAAGGCCATTGCAAAGCATCTTTCTACAACGCTAAAAAATCTCTTTTGAGATGATCCCCATATCAAAAGACTCAGGGTTTGATATGAATCCTTTTTCAAAAGCAAGTTCACGCAATTTGGAGAGATTTAGTCCTCTACCGTCATCGTGATATCGAAAGGTTACCATTTCTGAATTCAGCCTCAGATCTATGAAAATTAATCCCGCAGGTGGTTTGCTACTCTCAAGTCGATCATTTTGTTTTTCAATCCCATGATCCAGAGAATTTCGAATGATATGTAGAAAAGAGTTTTTTATCAAATCACCCATTTGGTTTTTAATTTGAATATTATTGTCCTTTATGATGACGTTTGGAGCCTCTTTGCTTAACTCTTCAGCTAACGAGGGTAAGGAACCAACCACGCCTGCCAGTATAATTGAAACAGGTTCTGTTCCCAACAATCTCAAAAAACTTTGTGTTTTTGAGATTAGTTTTTTTGGTTCTTTGATGCTGCTATTTTCCATGGCTGATAACGCTGTCAGCAGTCTGTAAATTCTTTCTTTTTTTATGACGAGGTATTTGTCACTTCCAGCTCGACGATCAGGTGTCCTCCCTAATTTTTGCCGGTTAATTAGATCATATTCATCTATCAGCATTTCCAATTGCTTTAACTGTTGAAGTAGATCTTTTTGCGACCATTTTTGTTCCACTATTTTCTGGAGTTTATCATACTCCTCTTCAGCTTCGTGTACCAGGTTGCTCAAATGCAGAAATCTATAGGTCCGGGCACTGCCTTTGATGGTATGCATATTTCAAAATAACTCAGAAACAATGGAATCGTTTTTTGTGACGGTTTTGTTGATAAGGTTTTTATTCTCCGGAATGAATTTTTTTGATGAATCGACGAACTCTGCAAATTGATTTGGATCCACAGCAAGGAGTTGACCTACGGTTTCGAGTTCTCTTTTTTGTTTTGAGGCCGCATTTTGTAATTTTTTTAATTCCGTAACTTCTTTGACAGAAACTAAGATTTTCTCAACTTCATCATCACTATTGGTGATGGGGGACCAAGAAAGCTCTAGCAACTTTGTTGGTCCCCGAGCAGTATTCTTCTCTAACTCAACAGGAAGTAGATGCTCATTAAGTTGAAAGTTTGAAATGTCTCAATCAAAGCAACTGCCTAATGTGGCTTTGATCCCTTAAGGCATAAGGCTGAAATAATCCAGGGATTTTGGGGACGCCCTTGCTTTTTTAATTTTTGAAGAATTGACAGGTTTTTTCAAAGGATGTTCATGCACGAAAAGTATGGATTTGTAGCGGTTTTGAAAAATATGATTATTCCTTTTGTATTTTCGATTGTATGAGATTGGGTATCCCGTTAACAACCGCATCATGATTTTTGAAACTTGTGCTTTTCCCGTTTGTAATATGAGATGAGTATGATTTGACAGTAGAGGCCACGCATAAGAGATCGTATCAGTTGAACTTTGAACTTTGAGAAACGCTTTATAAAATCCTGATAGTCTTCATCGCCCCTAAATATCTTCTTTCTTTCGATACCTCTATTTATTATATGGAGAAGCGTTCCTGGACTATTTTGGTATTGTGCATAGACCTTTTAAAGGGACTTGAGTGTTGTTAAGAATTATGATGATTTTTTTTACAGCCAAAAGTTAAAAAGGCGATGGCGTCCCCTATTGCAAAAAGGAGAAAGGAAGATAATGATGATCTTCCTTTCTCCCTCCTTCATCTTCTAATAGAAATTACTGACACAAAATTATCAGTAAGGTGGATTTTTACCAAGTATAGCTGATTGTTTTGCCGTCAACCGTTACCCGTGCATAATATACGGTTCTCCACTTTGACCAATTCCAGGTGTAAGATTCCCTGGTGCTGGATTGTTCTACCATACTCACAAAATCCTCAAAATTTCCATGAGTTGTAGAATTTCCCACAACAACCGCCCAGTATTGTCTACCATTGTTAGTTTGGGAGTAGTACCATCCGTTTTTGGTTCCGGTTCGGTGACGATAAACAGCGATGTAACTGTTGCCTTTCCGACCAATGATCCATCTATCATAGGAGTCCACTTCATCAAAATCACTGTCCTTCCAATGAAGGGCCACGTCTGTGTCAACATCAGAAAATGGATCCGCCATGGCGATTTCCGTATTGGGCCAATACATAATCAATGCTACATTTCCATCCTGCATTACCCTCGGTAAATGGGTATTGATATTAAGATCATCCCGGTCACCCCAGTTTGAATATACAGGTCCTGATTGTGTCCAGACTGCGATATCATCCACCGCTGCAACCCATGGAAATTGTTGCCACCCGAAATATCCCGGATAAAATGCATGAATTGAAGATAAGGTCACCCCTTCATTTTTATAGATATCAAATGTAGCTTGAGATAAAACAGAACTACGGCTAAAGGTCGCCCCAATACTGCTTGATATATTGGCTAACCAAATGGGAATACCCGGGATTCCATCCAAATCATAATAGCTTGTTGTATAGGCTGTATCATCGGCAATATCGGGATGATAATAACCACCGGCGCTCCATTGAAAAAACGTTCGATCCTGGCGCGGGAATCCGGAATGAACCGAATCATTAATGTGATGTCCGAAATTATAAGAAATGTTAACGGCGGATGTCCAACTAGCGGCAACATCGTTAAAATTGATTTCAGAAGTTGATAAAAACCCACTGGAAGGGGTAGCGCCGCTAGGCGCTTGTCCCATTTGGGTCAAAAGGTATATCAACGCACTATGATTATGAGTGTATGCATTCTCATATTTGCTCAGTTTGCCACGGCCGGAAACTGGAAAAAAGGCTCCGACATCATTTGTGAGTCTAAGCATTTCTGTTAAAAGCCTTTTTGCGACCGTTTCCGCGTCAGCACGAATATCATCATCCTCAGCGAAGTCTGCTAAATTCAACAGTGCAGACAGAGTATAAGGCCAATAAACCGCTGAATTCCACTCATAAAACCCATAAGTGAGCTTGAGATCGAGGTAATGCCTGAGTCGATCTTCTAACAGGCTATCCATCTCCCAACCTTCACGTTGCTTAAGCAAATATCCGGAAGATAACCACATGATCATATGGTTTTCAGAGTAATAATTTTGTACAATCTCTACTCCTTGTTCGGCCCAGTAAAGAACCGGCTCTAAAACCGGCAGAATCATATCGTCATAGTCCGATGTGAAATAAAGAATACGAATTAGTGATATGATTGTAAAATCTGCATTAGCACCATCCACCGAGTATAGCTTTTGTTCCAGGTATCCTCCTGGACTATCATCCAAAGGAAGACCTTCATAAGCAAGAATAACCTGCTCATTAGATTTCGCTACATTTACCGCCATCGCACGGTGAGCGGCTTTGTTGTCTTCTGTGTCTGCGTAAACGTTGGTAAAACTGGCTGCAACTAAAAAAAGCAGACAAAAAAGTGCTTTTTTTACTTTGCTGCTAAAGATATCCCCCTTTCTTTTCATCTTTATACTCCTGTTTAATAATCAATTAAACTGAATCTTCATCAGTTATGACTCCATAATCTGCAGATCCTTTCCCCCCTGTTTAATCACTCAAGCATCTGTGAGAATTCAGTTATAAAACACTGCTTTTAAAAAAATTCCAAACATGTATTGCAATTCACTGCCTGATGAGTTCTCCGCTCTTTCCACGAACATACAAGCACAGCTAGCGAACCAAAAAAACTGAAATAACACTGGACCCCGGATCGTGTCTGGGGTCCAGTGTGACTTAACGCCAGTTAGTTTTGAAACAGATCTTGTTACACGATTTTAAGCTTCAGACTTTGAACCTAAACAGCCTAATAGACAAAACAGCGTCTAATAGAT
>PIVS01000049.1 GCA_003353855.1 Desulfobacteraceae bacterium | reverse complement strand
TTTGCAGCAGCCCACGCCTTAAAGGGATATGATGGAAACTGCTCCAGAATCCATGGCCACAACTGGATTGTTGAAGCCTATATCCAGTGCACAAAACTCAACAAGCTGGGCATTGGTATCGATTTTAGGGATGTCAAAGGGGTGGTAAAGGATGTCCTTGGCAAGCTGGACCATACCAACCTCAACGAGATCATGGAATTTGGAAGCATCAATCCCACCTCGGAAAACCTGTCCAAACTCATTTACACTGAATTATCACTGCGCCTGAACACAGATCATATCAAGGTGACCAAGATAATGGTATTTGAAAGCCCGGGGTGCGGCTCTTCCTACCAGGAGGTATAAGTGTCCCTTAACCTGTGTGAGATCTTTTACAGTCTCCAGGGAGAATCCACTTTTACAGGTCTTCCCTGCACCTTTGTCCGGCTTTCCGGCTGCAACCTTGATTGTGCCTGGTGCGACACCCTCTATGCAAAAAGCGAAAGCACCCCCCTGTCCATTGAAAAAATCATCGACCAGATCAGAGGCTTTGGCTGCAATCTGGTTGAAATCACAGGCGGGGAACCCCTTTTGCAGGAAGAAACACCAAATCTGATATCACAACTGCTTGACCTGGATTTCCAAGTACTTCTGGAAACCAACGGGAGTCAGAGCATCTCCAATATTGATCCCAGGTGTATCCGGATACTGGATATCAAATGCCCTTCCAGCAATGAAGACTCCTTTTTATTTGAAAACCTGAAGCACCTGACCAAGAGGGATGAAATCAAATTTGTCATCGGATCCAGACAGGACTATGAATTTGCCCGGGCCATTATTATAGAAAAATTATCCCGAAGACCAAAGGCCGGGACCCACCTGTCCCCTGTTTTCGGTCAGATCACCCCGAAAAGCCTTGCCGCCTGGATTATAGAAGACAGGTTGCCGGCCAGACTTTCCCTTCAACAGCATAAAATTATCTGGAATCCCGATCAAAGAGGAGTATAATTATCCCATGACAAAAAGAGCTGTAGTGCTTTCCAGCGGAGGCATCGATTCAACCACTGCCATGGCCATGGCAAAATCCAAAGGAAATGAGATATACAGTCTAAGCTTCAGATACGGGCAGCGCCATTCCACAGAAATAGAGTGTGCTAAAAAAGTTGCAAGGGCCCTTGGGGTAAAGGCCCACAGAATAATTGACATAGACCTGCGCCAGTTTGCCGGATCAGCCCTCACCGCTGATATCAGCGTGCCAAAACATGACAGGGCAGACCAGCTTGCGACAGATGAGATTCCCATCACCTATGTACCGGCACGGAATACCATTTTTCTTTCCTATGCCATGGCATGGGCGGAAATCTTAAAAGCACCTGCCATTTATATCGGGGTAACAGCCGTGGATTATTCAGGGTATCCCGACTGCCGGCCCGAATTTATAAAGGCCTTTCAAACCATGGCCAACCTGGCCACCAAAACAGGGGTGACCCGGGAAACCCTCTTGAAAATTGAGACCCCCCTTATCCATTTGTCCAAGGGACAGATCATCAAAACAGGACATGATTTGGGGGTTGACTACTCCCTGACCATTTCCTGTTATGATCCTGAACAGGATCGTTCCTGCGGGCAGTGCGATTCATGCCTCCACCGGATAAAAGGATTTAAAGAAGCAGGGATACCTGATCCCACCCCCTATATTCCTATCAAGGCCTAACCCCCACAGCTTTTAACTGCTCAGCATATATCTGGACCGGGTGTTTCACCCGGATCCTGGCACCTTGCTGGGCCAGCATATCTGATATCTGCATCATGCAGGCCGGACATGAAGTTGCAACGGTTGAGCAGCCTGTAGACATGATATCCAGGGCCTTTTCCCTCCCGATCCTGGAAGACAGGTCGTAATGATCCAGGTTAAAACTCCCCCCCATGCCGCAGCATTGATCCGGAAAACTCATCTCCCTAAGGTCATGGCCGCAAGCCTGGATCACCTGCCTGGGCTGGTCAAAAACCCCCAGGGATTTTCTCAAATGGCAGGGGTCATGGCAGGTGATGATCTCCTTTGGAACAGATCCTCCTGATTTCCCTGGCGTCCCCTTGAAAGGAGAAGAAAGATCAAAGCGCTTTGCCAGAAGCCAGCTTATATCCACGGTTTTTTCGGCAAGAACGGCTGCCTTTTCCATCAATTCTCCATGGCCTTTTCCCCCTTCCCCCTTCAGCATGGCAGGCCATTGCTTGATGATGGTAGAAGAACAGGTGGCACAGGCAGTGACAAGGTAATCAATTGGCTGGGTTGAAAAAAGGTCCACATGAAAGGCCAATAATTTTTCAAAGGTTTTGGTGTCCCCCGAGGCCAGGGCAGGAATACCGCAGCACCCCTGATCTTTAGGGATGAGGATCCTGGCCTTAAAATGGGCAAGAACCTCCACCAATGAATGGGCAATATGGGGAAAGGCCTTGTCAACTAAGCAGCCCACAAAAAAAGCCACGGTAATCCCCCTTCCCTTTTCCCTAAAATCCATCTCCTGCATTGGGTTGCCAAAGGGAATTTTTGCCAGGGGTACCATGTGGCGGTGACGAAGCAGGGGAGAGACAAGCCGGGCACAGGAGGTTTTCTGAAAATTATCCTCCTTCCTGAGGGCAAATTTTTGAAAGGGGGCAGCAGCCTCCATCAGCCGGTTAAAAAGCTTGGGATTTGACAGTAAATTTTTAAAAATAAGTTTCTTGGCAACGGGAAGCCCAAGGTATCGGGCAATAATAGATCTGGCCTTTAGGATGATCCCCACCGTATCCACGCTGCTGGGACACTTATGGGCACAGGAACCGCAGAGAAGGCACCTGCCCAGGCGCTCTCTCACCCCATTTGCATCATCAAACATCTGGTCTATGAGGCCTGTAATTAAGGCAAGTTTCCCCCTGGACACATCGGATTCCCGGCAGGTTTCTGCATAAAGGGGACAGTTGGACTGGCACATCCCGCACCGGGTGCAAAGGGACAATTGTTCTTCAAGACTCTTTACATCCCGAGCCAGTTTTCCCATTTTGTTCAATTTTATCAATTTCATCAATCTTTTTGGTTTTTCCGCTTCTTCCATTTTGTCTGATTTTATCCGGTTTTATCCAATACTCGCAGTTTTACAGGACAAGAGTCTCTAAATAAACTGGTGGGACTGCTTAATCTCCCGTTCATGGATGCCGATCAAGTATAAAAGACCATCCAACCCCATGGTTGAAATGGCATTGGAGGCTTTTTCCCGGACAATGGGCTTGGCATTAAAGGCCACTCCAAGCCCTGCAATACTGATCATGGGCAGATCATTTGCCCCGTCCCCCACGGCAATGGTCTGCTCAATGGAAATATTTTCTCTTTGGGCAAGCTCCCGGAGCAGACAGGCTTTTCTCTCACCATCCACAATTTCACCCGTGACCCTGCCGGTCACAATACCATCCTTAAACTCCAGGTCATTGGCAAAAACATAGTCAAACCCCAGGAGATCCTGTAAATACTCTCCCATAAAGGTAAATCCGCCGGAAAGAATGCCCAGTTTATACCCTAAGCTTTTCAGGGTTTTGGTAACCAGGTCCGCACCTTCTGTAAGGGGCAGTTGATGGGTGATCTTTTCAACTTGTTCCTGTCGAAGACCCTTTAGCAGGGCCACCCGTTTTCTGAAACTCTCCTTAAAATCAATCTCCCCCCTCATGGCAGACTCGGTGATTTTATCCACCTGTTCCCCCACGCCGGCCAGTTTTGCTAATTCTACTATCACCTCGGCCTGGATCAGGGTGGAATCCATGTCAAAGACCACCAGTTTCCGGTTTTTCCGATAAATATTGTCCACATGAAAAGAGATATCAATACCGGCCTTCTGGGAAATTTTCATGAATTTGCCACGCATTTGGGGAATATCCACAGGGGTGCCGGAAACGGAAAACTGAACGCTTGCCTTGGGGCTGACCTCGGGGTTAACAAAGGATCGCCTGCCGGTGAGCCGGATAATAGAATCAATATTCAGGTCATTTTCGGCAATCACCGAGGCAACGGAAGAGATCTGATGGGCGGTCATGGTCCTGCCCAGAATGGTAATGATCCGCCGCTCCTTGCCCTGGGCATGGACCCATTCTTCATAATTTTCATGGTCAATTGGTTTGATATCAATGGTCAGTCCCATGTTGTGACCTTCAAACAGAATATCCTTAAAAATCCTGGAAAAATCTTCGGAACAGGGAATCTCGGCCAGTATGCCAAGGGAAATGTGCTCGTGGATAACGGCCTGGCCGATATCCAGTATGGTCACATTGTACTGGGCAAGGATGGCGGCAAACTTTGCATCAAGTCCTTTTCTGTCCCTGCCGGTTATATTTATCAGAACGATATCACCCATTGCTCTGTCCTTAAATCCTTTTAAATTAAAAATCTTTTTTATAGCGCTGGCGAACAATGATTTGCAAGAAAATTAAATTTCAACTAAGGAATCCCTTTAATTTTACTGGCCAACGGTTTTTGAAAATATATTGATCACAGCAACGCCGGACACAATTAGCCCCATGCCGATTATTGCAGGAAAATCTGGTATCTGCTTGAAAAAAATTGCCCTTATTATTGCAATTAATACGATTCCCATTCCTGCCCATACGGCATAGGCAATACCGATGGGGATTGATTTTAAAACCAGTGACAAAAAATAGAAGGCTGCTCCATACCCTGCCACAACAACAATGCTTGGAACAAATTTACTAAATTCCTCTGAAGTTTTTAAAGCACTTGTGGCAATCACCTCAGCAACTATCGCAAGACAAAGATATAAATAACCCATCCATCCCCCCTAGTTTAACCCGTTAATTTCACAGGTCCTTACCACAATATCCCCTGGATGACAATTCTTGTGCATGGCAACCACAGGACATTTGGCCTTGAAAAAAAAAAAATCTTGGGGTCCCCATGATCCAGGGTCTCAAAATTGCCCTTAAAATTTCCAATTGCCTGGTTTCATCATTGGTGGCCAGCCGTGCCCCAAGGCTCCCCTGGCAAGACTGGGAAAGCATTCATTGTGCATTTTCATTGCTGTTTTTTTAAGGGAACCAGAAGTTGTTCAAGAAGGGGGCGGGTGTTCAGACAAGGGTCTTCCAGCACTTTTTCAAACAGCATTTCCTTGATCCGGCCTACTTCAGGCCCGGGTTCCAAATCCAGCAGTTCAATGATCTTTGTACCGGATATATCCAGATCATTGATATTAAAGGCTGACAGGGCTCCCAATTCATCCTGGATTTTATTAAACCGGATACGGATATCAGAGAGAGTATAGTGGGGCTTGGCCAGATTCCCTTTTTTATCTGCAATGCGCATGCGTAAAAAATCCCTAAAGGACAGGTCATAGCTGTCCAGCATGGCCAAAAGCCGCCGGACAGCTTTGGGGGTGCTCTTTTCAGTCAAAGGCCTCATGTGAGCCTGGACCAGGGAAAGTATATAGGTCCTTTGCCGGGAGGAGAACCGTAAATTTTCAAGATCTGTTTGAACGGCGGCAATATGGGTCTCATGGCCGGAAAAACTCAGCTTACCCTCTATTATTTTGGCCGCATCAAATTTTCCTGCATCGTGGAGGAATCCTGCAAGCCTTAAGATTGGGCGATTGGCCGGCAGGGCATCCCCCACCAACAGACTGTGCTCAAACACGGTTTCCCCGTGGTGGGGACCACCCTCCAGGTCAAAGCACCGGTCAAGGCAGGGAAATATTTTTCCCAACAGGCCTGTTTCATGCAGTTTCTTAAAAAAAAGGGAGGGTTTTGCAAGTTTCATGGCCTTTATCAATTCCTGATGAGTCCGTTCTCCTGCCACCCCATTGGATAGATTCATCAAAGGGGCATGGGTTAAAATGGCCTTTAAAGAGGAAGCGGCCAGCCTCCCGTCAAACCGGGCAACAAACCGACATGCCCGAATCATGCGCAGGGGGTCTTCCAGTATCCGTTTTTCGGGATCCCGGGTAAACCGGATGATTTTTTTTCCAAGATCCTTTTTCCCGCCAAAGGGATCAACAAGGGTATCTGTTGCAAGATCCCAGGCCATGCTGTTGATGGTAAAATCCCGCATGGCCAGGTCAGCCATGGGAAAGCTGCCTGCACCTTCCCCTGCCCGGCACGACGCCACCTCAACCCCTTCCACCAGACAGACGGGAAAGGATTTGCCCACCTGTTTACTTTTGGCAAACAGGGTTGCAACTGCCCGGGCAGGCGCATTGGTTAAGATGTCCACATCACCGGGACTCTGGTTCAACAGCATATCCCTGACAGCCCCCCCCACTATATAAGCCTTGTATCCGCCCTGCCTAAGGGTGGTGATAATTCTTAAGACAAGTTCCCTGTTTTTACGGAGGATCAAGATCTCCACCGTCTTCCCAGTGCATTGACAACCCCGAGGTGATCCATAATTCTGGCCACAACCGTATCCACAAGTTCTTCAATGGTTGCGGGAAAGGAATAAAAAGAGGGGATGGGGGGCAGAATCACTGCACCGGCCCTTGCCGCCCGGGTCATGTTCGCAAGATGGATCAGGCCAAAGGGAGTTTCCCTGGGGACGAGGACAAGGGGGCGTTTCTCCTTTAGACCCACATCACAGGATCGGGTAATCAGATTGTCTGCATACCCTGAAGCGACGGCAGAAAGGGTTTTCATGGAGCAGGGTACCACAGCCATACCATGGTGGATAAAAGAGCCGGAAGCGGGTGCTGATGCGATTTCATCCTGTAAAAAAATTTCCGGGACAATCCCGCGGCCCAACTCCACCCCGTATTCTTCAAGGAACAAAAGAAAAGAGCTGCCGGGGTCATATCCCATTTCATGGGCCAATACTTTTTGACCGGCATGGGAAAGAATGATCAGCACCCGACATCCACTTTCAATCAGCTCTTTTAAAAGCCTGACCCCGTAAATTGAACCCGAGGCACCGCTGATGGCTACCACAATGGTTTTGTCCTGATTAACCATATTCTTATTTTTTAGGTCCTGATTTTTCAGGTCCTTCTTTATTTGCTTCTTTTTTCTTTGGTCCGGGCCGGTTTTCATCTGAAAACCCCCTCAATCAAAACACCGATGAAAAGAAGCACGGAGACCACCGAGTTGATATGAAAAAATACCATATCAATATGGGTAAGATTATCGGGTCTGACCAGCCTGTGCTCAATTATAAGAAGAACTGCAATACCGGTCAGAAAAAACAGAAAAACCGGATGCATGTTAAAACTCAGATACATGCCCAGGAAAAACAGGATGGTGCACACATGGAGCAAAGAGGAAACAATCATGGCTTTACGGGGCCCTATTTTTGACGGCAGGGAGAACAGGCCCTGCTCCCGGTCAAAATCGATGTCCTGGCAGGCATAGAGAATATCAAATCCGGCAATATAGGTCCACAGGCTCAAGCTTAAAAACACAATACCCGGGGAGAGAGAGTTGGTGATGGCAACCCATGCCCCCACAGGGGCCAGGGATATGGCAAACCCCAGGTAGAGATGACAATATTTTGTAAACCGCTTGGTATAGGAATAAAACAAGAGGAAGAACAGGACGGGAAAGGAGAGGAAAAAACAAAGTTTTGATAACAGGGTCGCCGCCCCTATAAATATGAGAGAAGAGATAACAACAAAACTAGCGGCCTGCCTTTGGGACAATATCCCCGACGGGATTTCCCGGATGGCGGTTCTGGGATTTTTTTTATCAATGGAGGCATCCACTATTCTGTTAAAGCCCATGGCAGCAGACCTTGCCCCAACCATGGCCAGAAGAATCCAGACAAGATCCAAATAAGAGGGGGTATGGATCTGCCAGGCCAGAACCACAGCAGACAGGGCAAAGGGAAGGGCAAATATTGTATGGGAAAACTTGATCATCTTCCCGTATTCCATTGTTTTTTCTTTCAGGCTTTTTTTATACAAGTTATTTTCTTTCAAAATTGAATCCATAAATCGCAACCCGCCTTAATATACCCCATGAATTTTGGTATCACATTTGGGGCAGGTTCCATTCTCCTTTAAATAATTTTCTATTGTATAACCATGCCGTTTGACAACCAGGGTATCACAACCATGGCAATGGGTATTTTCAGATACAAGTCCCGGCACATTCCCTGTGTAGACATGGTGCAATCCAGCCTTTTTTCCGATCTTATATGCCCTTTCCAGGGAGGCAACCCGGGTTGCGGCAATATCTTTCATCTTATAGCTGGGGTGGAACCTGGAGATATGCCAGGGGGTGTCACAGCCCAGGTCATTGGCAATAAACTGGGCCATGCGGCCCAGTTCCCCGGGATCATCGTTGAGCCCTGGAATCAAAAGGGTGGTGACCTCAACCAGAATTCCGGCCTTTTTCATCAGCACCAGGGTTTTCTTCACCGGTTCAAGTTTTGCCTGACAATATGTTTTATAAAACTTGTCATCAAAGGCCTTTAGATCCACATTGGCCGCATCCAGGAAGGGACTGACCATGCGGATGAGATCGGCACTCATATACCCGTTGGTAACAAAAAGGTTGGCCAAATTATTTTCCTTGGCCAGCCTAGCAGTTTCATAGGCCAGTTCAAAAAAAACAGAAGGCTCGGTATAGGTATAGGAGATACTCTGGCATCCAGTGGACAGAGCCTCTTCCACAATGATTTCGGGCCGGATCTTCTTACCCTGGATCATCCCCTTTCTGTCTGCGGGCATCTGGGCAATATCTGAATTTTGACAAAATTGACATTTAAAATTACAGCCCACAGTGGCAATGGAATAGGAATAAGATCCAGGCTTAAAATGGAAAATCGGCTTTTTTTCAATGGGGTCCACACTGGTGGCAATCACACGGTCAAAGACCAGGGAAACGAGCTTGCCACCCTGGTTTTCCCGGACATTGCAGATGCCTTTTCTCCCCTGTTTGATCTTACAGAAATGGTTACAGATTCTGCATTGAACCCGGCTTCCCCCCAATTTTTCATACAAAAAGGCTTCCATTATTCCTTCCTCATTCCCCTGGCCAGTCCCGGGGCCGGTTTATATCTCTTTCTTCTCCGGATTTTCAAGGCCAGGGGCCGGGTCCGAAACTTGGGAACAGGCTTGATCTGCATTCCTATCAAACTGCCGCAAAAAGATTTTTGCACCAGGCCTATTTTTTCAAATGAGGAGATCCAGGGACCGCCGACAAATGGAAGCTGTGGAGTCGTTCGCCACTTTACCGGCACATTTCCCAGGATGGCAAAGAGAATCTGCCGCAATTCCCAGATACTAAAAAAATGAGCCTGGGTATAAATATTTGTAAAAAAAAAGCTCTTGAACCGGCGGAGCATGTTCTGGGGAGCATATCGATTCAACACCCCTATCACCACCCGGTCTTTCGCCACCCGGCAAGCCTCTTCAATTGCCTTTGCCGGTCTGTCGGTAAACTCCAGACTGGTAAAAAGCAAAGCGGTATCAAAGGAGTTGTCGTCAAAGGGGAGATCTTCTGCCACGCCCCGGTGGAGGTCCACCCTTTCTCCTAAGCGTTTGTCCGCCAGATCCAGCATATAGGGGGAAGGATCAATCCCTGTCAGGCTCAATCCTTTGTTCAGAAGGGGTTCCAGGCTGATCCCCGTGCCACAGCCGATATCCAGAACCCGCTGTCCTTTTTTCGGGGATAAAAAGTCCAGAATCAATTTAATTTCAAGGTCCCGGCAATGCCGGTTCTGCCCCTTGTCAATCCAGGCATCATAATTCCCTGCATCCTTAAAATCAAATACATATCCCATTTTACCCAATGATCTCCTGAACTTTTCCCATCATCTGATCAACCGCCTTCACCGCAATTGAATCATCGGGAAGATCCAGCAGGGAGCGCTGGGCCATATCAAATTCAAGTAAATTTCCATCATCGGGGATGGTACACACAATAGGCACCCCGATCCGCTCCACCTCATCCAGGAATGCCTGGCTCAATTCTTTTGGTGCCCGGTTGACAATGAGGCCCTTGTGCTTGATATCCAGCTTGAGATCACCCAGCATTTCATTTATCCGGCCCACAGCCCGAAGCCCTCTTAAGGCATAGTCCGTGACCATGAGAAGAATATCAACCTTGCCCCTGGTCCTGCGGCTCAAGTGCTCCATCCCTGCCTCGTTGTCCACCAGCAGATATTTATAATTTTTCTCCAGTTCCTCTGCAAACCGGTTTAAAATATTGTTGACCATGCAATAGCAGCCCTGGCCCTCCTGACGTCCCATGACCAGAAGATCAAACTCTTTTTGCTCAATGAGCACCTGATTCATCAGCATTTCAAGATAGATGATCTTGTCCATGCCCGAAGGAACACCCTGGGGATCTTTCATAAAATTTTCCCGGATATCACCCACGGTTTTCTCTATCTCAAGTCCAAGGGTTTCACCCAGGTTACTGTTGGGATCTGCATCAATTGCAAGAAGGGGATCATTCTGATGTTTTGCGAAATATCTTGTCACCAGCGCTGAAACGGTTGTTTTTCCCACACCGCCCTTACCGGCCATAGCAATCACTTTACTCATACTCACTCCAAAGTTCGGGTTAGTTTCATGTCTCAATAACATAACTCAATCTTTGAAAAAAGCAATTAAACTTGTTGGGAAAAACCTGAAATGACAAATAATGGGTCCGTGATCACTTTCCAGACCGGTTATGGATGCCTTTTCTTATACCATTCGGTGTCCCTATACAGGGTGTCCATACAGTCCGGACAGATCCCGTGGGTAAAGGTCAGTTCGGAATGGGCCTCAAGGTATGAATCCACCTGCTTCCAGAACCCTTCATCATCCCGGATCTTTTTACACTGGGAACACATGGGTAAAAGCCCCCTGAGAATTTTCATCTCAATATGGGTTTTAATCCTTGCCAAAAGTTCCGAGGCATTAAAAGGTTTGGTCACATAGTCAACCCCGCCCACCTCAAATCCTTTGACCACATCTTCGGTATCGGTTTTTGCGGTGATAAAAATAATGGGGATATGCCGGGTGCCAAAATCGGACTTTAACCGTTTACACACATCATAGCCGTCCATTTCCGGCATCATTATGTCCAGAAGAATCAGGTCGGGTTCATTTTTGGATACAAAATTTAAGGCCTGCTGACCGCTCTGGGCCATGCCCACCTCATACCCATTGTCGGAAAGGAGCTTTCCTAGAAATTGAAGGTTCTGGGGTTTATCGTCCACTGCGAGAATCAAAGTTTTATGTTTGGCCATATCCATACTCCAGAGCCTATATAGAATTATTGAAAAAATCCATATCGAATTTCATTCAAAGTATGCGGATTCATATCGGGTTGCAAGTCATTTTTAAAAAACTTCAAGGACAACGCCATCATCTGACCCTAGTATGCCCATAATGTCTAATTACGATCATTTGTACCGCGTGCATAATCATGCACAGCAGGTAATATGATTTTAATATCGTCACTCAAAATAGATTTGTTCCAGTCCAACTCAAGATATTGGTATATCCTCATGGTTTTGAAAAAAGCTAGCTGAAAATCATCATCATTTAATCGTTGTTAAGGGTGTTATATTGGTTTTGTTAAAAAGCGGCATCAATATATTCAATACATATCCCAACCTTCATTATTATTATCAACTGGACAACAATTGCAATAATTCAATAAAAGCGAACTTTATTATTTATTACAAACAGTATAAAAAAGGTAACCATTGAAAAAGAAGATATCGGTTCTATTAGGCCTCCTGTGCGTTATTCTCATATGCGTCTTTGTAAAACCCATCAGGGATACTATTGAGCAATTATTTTTCCTCTTTGGCATGTATGATGTTGAATACATAAAGGGATATATCCTCTCCTTTGGGATTTGGGCACCTATTGTTTCTTTTCTATTAATGCTTTTTCAATCTATTATTGCACCATTGCCTGCATTTTTAATTACTTTTTCAAATGCCGCGCTTTTTGGATGGGTAAAAGGAGCCATCCTCTCATGGTCCAGTGCCATGGCAGGTGCGGCTCTTTGTTTTTTTATTGCCAACTGGTTTGGCAGAAAATTTGTTGAAAAACTGACATCCAGGCTGGCCCTTGAGCGTATTGACAAGTTTTTTAAAAAATATGGTCCGTACACCATACTCATTGCAAGGCTGCTTCCCTTTGTATCATTTGATATTGTCAGTTATGCCGCCGGCCTGACATCAATGAGTTTCTGGTCTTTTTTCTGGGCAACCGGTGTTGGACAGCTTCCGGCAACCATCATCTATTCATATGCAGGAGAAATGCTTGTGGGAGGCACCCAAAAATTTGTTCTAGGCCTTTTGATCCTTTTTGCCTTAAGCATCCTTACCCTTCTGCTCAAAAAAATAATAACCAGGCAAAGGCCTGAAAAGGTTCAGGCGCAAATTTAAAAAAATCCAAGGAGGAAACTTGCAAAAAAAAGCTTATGTGCTGATCGCAGCGGTTTTAATAGCTGTGACCCTTGCCCTTTTGGCAAAAAACAAACCCAAAGCCCCTGTGGTAAATGGAGAAAAATATTTAAAAATGGATCTGGCCGAATTTATAAACCAGAATGACATCTTTATCACGCCTTCACAACTGCACAAGAAACTGGGCACAAGTGATCTTGTCATCCTTGATGCAAGTCACCCCAAAGGGTATGCAAAGGGACATATCCCAGGCGCCATCGGCATCGGATTTAAGGGGCTGTCAGACTGCAACGGCAAACCAGGTGATAAAGAATGGGGAACCGCTCTGCCCAAGGATCAACTCACCCGAAAACTTGAATCCCTGGGGATTGATAACACCAAACTAGTGGTGGCATATTCTGATATTTTCAAAGGTCCGGGAGCCTGCGGAAGAGTTGTATGGCAAATGAAGATGGCTGGATTTGATAATGTAAAACTATTATACGGGGGACTTGAGTTTTGGAAAAGATGCGGGTATTCGCTGTCCACAGCCCCGACTGTCCCTACCCCGGCCACTGGTCTGACCCTAAAGGATTACGATGAATCTTTCAGGGCAAAGCAAAAATATATTTATGATCATCTGGATACCATCAAACTTGTTGATGTGAGAAGCTTTAAGGAATACACCGGCGAGGATACATCAAGGGGAGAAGCAAGGGGCGGTCATATTAAAAGAGCCCAATGGCTGGAATGGAAAGCGATTCTCAATGAAGATGCAAGTGTAAAATCTCCCCGGGAGATTAAAGAGTTGATGGCAGGGGTTGGAATTAGGCCGGAAGATGACTTTGTGCTCTACTGAACCATGGGAATAAGATCTGGATTTATGTCCATGATACTCAAAGCAGTTGGCTTTGAAGGCGTAAGAAACTATGAAGCATCAATATATGAATGGTCTGCATATAGCAAAATGCCAATGGAAACAGGAGAATACCGGCCCAAGTGAGGGCAGGAAACCCAATGAAAAACCTTGCCCGGGAATGTGTTGGATGTAATCTATGCGTTAAAGAATGTGGATTCCTTAAAAACTATGGGAGTCCAGGACAGATTGCCAATAATTTTTTAACAGATCCCCATGATGAAGGTGTTTGCTTTGAGTGCAGCCTGTGCGGCCTATGTGCATCCCTTTGTCCCAAAGATCTTGATCCGTCCAAGGCATTTCTTGCAATACGGCGCAAGGTGTTTGAAGCAAAGGGCAAGGTTTTTTCGGAACATAGGGGTATTTTGGCCTATGAAAAAAAAGGCCTTTCCCAAAGATATTCTCTTTATAAAATACCTGAAACCTGTTCGACAGTGTTTTTCCCGGGTTGCACCTTTACCGGCACAAGGGCCGGGATAACCCAGCAGATATATTCTTGGTTAATACAGGAGTTTCCTGACATCGGGATGGTTTTGGACTGTTGCACAAAACCATCCCATGACCTTGGCAGGCACGATTTTTTCAAAGCAAATTTTTCAGCACTGGAGGATTTTTTGATCGGCCATGGTGTTCAAACCATAATAACGGTTTGTCCAAATTGTCATAAAGTCTTTTCAACATATTCCCAAAAATTGGTTGCCCGGTCTGTGTATGAAGTTTTGGCTCAAAGGGGGGGGATGCCAGGGGATAAAATATCGGGCTGCATCACCATCCATGACCCCTGCGTCACAAGATTTGAGACAAATATTCATACCAGTGTGCGGCGGCTTATCAAGGACAAGGGCCTTGAAATTCAAGAGATGGAACATTGCCGGGAAAAAACAATCTGCTGCGGTGAGGGCGGTTCTGTTTTTCCGGTTAGCCCCGGCCTTGCCTCAAATTGGGGAATCATGCGAAAAAAAGAAGCCGGTAATAACAGAATCATAACCTATTGTGCAGGATGTTCTGTATTCCTTGGGAAATCCGTTCAAACGGATCACCTTTTAGATCTTCTCTTTGAACCGGAAAAGACCATGGAATGTTCCTTAAAAAAAACATCCCCCCCCTTTACCTATCTCTCGCGGATTCATCTCAAAAGAAAATTAAAACAATCTAACAAGGGAGATATCCATGAAAAAACCTATTTTCCGGAGGAGGATAAACCCCGTATAAATTTTTACCAAATAGGCGTCATGCTGATTGTTGCCGCAGGTATTGCCGGGGCAAGAATGGCCGGGATTGATACGGTTATCAACCATGAAAATATTCAAAATTTTGTCCAGGGGTTCGGATCCATGGCCCCATTGGTGTTTATGGCAATCGTAAGCCTTGCCCCTGCATTCTTTCTGCCGGGAGCGCCATTTATCATTGCCGGCGGGTTGATTTTCGGCCCCCTTTGGGGGGTGATTTATGGAATAACAGGTGCAACCACAGGCGCCTGTCTTGCCTTTCTTGTGGCCAGGTATGTTGCCTCGGAATGGGTGGAATCAAAAATGACCAACCCCTCCTTGCTCAAACTGAAAAACCAAACGGAAACCCATGGGTGGAAAATAGTTGCCTTCACAAGGTTGGTGCCCCTCTTTCCCTTTAATCTGTTAAGCTATGCCCTGGGCCTCACCAGAATCAGATTTACCACCTATGTTATTACGTCTTTTATCTGCATGCTGCCGGGATGTATCGGATATATCCTTTTGTCCAGTTCCCTGATGGATCTGTTACAAGGAAAGCTTTCCATGGAACTTTTTGCAGGAATGGGACTTGTTCTTCTTCTAGCCCTGCTGCCCACTCTCTTAAAAAGATTCAAACTTGAAAATCTATAATTTTAACCCTGAAACTGCATAAAGAAGGTGCCAAAAGCTACTACCCGCTTTTTTATACCATTGCCCAGACAGGACAATTTTTTGATATGCATCACCGCCCTGGAAATGCCCATGACTCCAATGGTGCCGTCCATTGACCTGCCATCGCCGTGGCAGGTACCATCGGCTATATTTTCAATGGGTTGGGAATTGATTCACTCCCAGCCAATACGAATTTGAAATGCTCTTTGGAGTGCGGCCTGACCTGCAGCAGAAACTGGTACAAAAAGGATACCGGGTCAGACTCTACCTGCCCTAGGGCAGTGATTTTTGGCCCTATGCCCTCCGCCCTATCGGCGAGAACCCTAAAAACATGAAATTTCTGATTAAATCATTGCTTTAAACTCAAAAGGACGGAAGCGATATAAAGTATAAATTTCCTGCCGGGGCAAAGCCCCGGCAGGAAATGAATCAGCAGCCGCAGCCGCAATTACCCTTTGAATCAGATCCGCAGTCGCCCTTTGAATCAGATCCGCACCCGTGGCCGTGGGAGTCGCAGCCGCAGCTGTGTTCCTGGGGGGCCGGAGGGGTCAGGCCGGTGTCATTAATGGAAATATCAAATATCAGTGTTTTTCCGGCAAGGAAATGGTTGATATCCATTTTAACTGATTCTTCGCCTATTTCTGCAACCACGGCCGGAACCGGACGGCCGTTAGGGTCCTGGAGTTCAAGCTGCAGCCCCTCAGCCAGGGGGATCTCTTCTGGAAAATGCATCCGGGGAACCTCCACAAAGGCTTCTTCATTTCGCAAACCATACCCCTCTTCCGGCGGAATGGTTACGGTTTTGCCCTCCCCTTTTTTCATTCCAATGACGGCAATATCAAATCCTTTTATCAGCATTCCAGTCCCAACGGTAAATGTCAGGGGTGCCTTGCCCTCGGAAGTGTCAAAAATGTTTCCGTCTTCATACTTACCTGTATAGTCTACGGCGATGGTATCCCCGGATTGTATTGTTTCAGTCATGATTTTTTTTCCTTCCAGGACCGGCCCTAGCCTTTGCCCTGATATTCAGCCAGCCCATGATAGGGCATTTTGCCCAATTATATGCCGGTAATTTAAAATAATATCCCTTCCTTAGGATATGACAAACAAATCAGGGGTAAGATAATCCTCAAATAATGATTGTCCAATATTTTCATCCTTTTTCTTTATGGGGTTTTAAAAAAATGGTATAAACTGCGGGTAGATTTAAGGTATTGATAAAAACCAATTAATTGCAGGAGCATTATGGAACTGATTAAAATTATTATCTCAATCATTCTCCCCCCCTTGGGTGTTTTCATGCAGGTGGGCATTGGCAAACATTTCTGGCTCAATATTCTGCTAACCCTGTGCGGGTATATCCCCGGCATTGTCCATGCCATCTGGGTGATTTCAAAAAACAAATAAGGCACTTAAACTGCCCCTCCTGCAGAATCCAAGGAGATCAGGTGTTATAAACACTGACCCGGTTCCGGCCACTTTTTTTTGCCGCATACAAGGCAGCATCAGAAAATTAAAGGAAATGGACAGCCACAGTGAAGGGGTATAGGCCAGCACCCCACCGGAGCAAATTCCCATGGTACAGATCTTCATGAGCAGATGAACATTCTGCTCTCCCTCCTGGAGCACAAATTTTGCCCCCCCCCCCAGATGAGACCGCTCAAGAGAATGCTGACAATGAATACATAAAGGCTTGCCCTTCCCAGTCTGTCGGGAATCCATCGATCCACAAATTGGTGAATCAACCGGAAGAGACAGATAGCGATGACAAGCCCAAGAAATTTATGAATTAAGCATAGCAGAAAAGGCAGAAACTATTAAGTCATAATTTTAATTCCAGGGAATCCCAGCCACGTAAACACCTGGGAAGCCTCATTCTGCCATGAAGGGATATTGATATGTCCTGGGCGGTAAAAATGTCTCCTTGATGGTTCGGGGAGAGGTCCAGCGCAGCAGGTTGAGCAGACTGCCGGCCTTGTCATTGGTGCCGCTTTTACGCCCTCCCCCAAAAGGCTGCTGGCCCACCACGGCGCCGGTTGGTTTATCATTGATATAAAAGTTACCGGCAGAATGGGTCAGGCGCCGGGTCATCCGGGTTATTGCCTGCCTGTCCCGGGCAAACAC
>PIVS01000048.1 GCA_003353855.1 Desulfobacteraceae bacterium | reverse complement strand
ATTTTTTACCGGCCATTACCACTCTTTCCCATGGAGAAAAAACAGGTAAAAATAAGAACCCGGTCCGGGAACTCTTAAAAGATCCCATTGAAAAGAAACTTGAAATTTTAAAAAGAAATATATCTTCCGAGAGTATTGATTTTGAAGGGAACAAAATATCGTTTCAAAACCTGTCTGGAAAATACTTCAGAACTGCAGTTTCCATGGCACTTCAATTTTCAATTCTAATTTTAACAATGCCAATATCAAAGACGCAATTTTCATAGAGGCTGTTATATCAACCTCTTTTTTTGAAAAGACCGATTTATCCTATTCGTCTTTTGCATATTCAAAAATTTCCGGGGTATCATTCTCAACAGCTAATATTAACCAGGCTGATTTTTCCGGCGCCAGGGCAAGATTCTCCCGTTTCCCCCACAGCAACAGAATAGTTACAAGAACAGAGGATATTAATTATAATGCGAGAAAATACCAGATCTCCTTTGACGTTCTGCTGCCAAAATCAAACCCGGATATCCATCATATTACTGCCCAATTGACAAAAGCATGGTGGAAAAGGAGAGATAATACGACAAAAACAGGTACTTTATAAGCAATAGGTCAGGTGTTGATTGACCCGATAAATTCAAAACTTAAACGGTCCTGGAGTCCTTTTATCATTTTCAATATCTCCTTGAGCATTTTTCGCTCCATGGGAGAAAGATTCTTGGGATTCACATAATTATGGGGTTTCACCTTCTCGCCCATGATTGCATTCACCTGCCGGATTAGCCGTACCTGCATCATTAATCCATAGGCCTGTTCAATCTCTGTATATTCCTTGCGGGACAGGACTTGTTTCAGATAAAGCTGGTAAAGCCTTGCCTGGGTATTGGTCTCCTTGATCCCATGGTTCAGTGAATAAATTCTGGCAAAGTCCACTATGGGGGTCATGGCCATTTTGATATCCAGACAGTTTTTGTTGACCCCTTTAGTTTCCAGGGTAAACTTGCCCAAGAACCCGATGGGAGGCTTGAAAAAGACGGCATTTTCGGTCATATGTCTGTAAAATCCGGGCCACCCTGACAAGGAATGGAAAAAATGTTTTTCCAGGCTGGTTATAATCCTCCTGTCGCCATGGGAAAAACGGAAGTCAAAAAAGATGCTGGCACGGAGCAGGGCTTCAGGTTCAGGGGCATGGATCCATTCTGAAAAATATCGTTTCCATGTCGAAAGGGGCTGACACCATTTCCGGTTTTGGGCCATGATCCCCCCCAGACATAAATCATACCCTGCCTGGTCAAGCCAGGTGCAGACCTTTTTCCCCAGTTCAAGGAAGTATTGCCGGACATCCTTTTCATTCAGGCCGGATTCTTTGGGCAGATCCTGGAAAACAATGGCATTGTCCTGGTCTGTCTTCAGGGTCTGTTCCTGCCTGCCTTCACTGCCCAGGGTGATAAAGGCAAAGGGTACCGGCGGCGGGCCGACCTCCTCAATGGCAAACCCGATTATTTTTTCCAGTATGGCATCGGCAAATGTGGTGATCAGCCAGGTGATGGTCCTTATTTTTGAACCGCCTTTAAGCATGGTGTGTATCAACCTTGGAAGCTGACTGTGTCGGCTCATTATCCTGTCCAGGTTTTCGGCCTGGGTGATTTCCCGGATCAGGGAGGTATAGGTGAGCTCGGTGAGCAAACGCTCATCCAGTTCAGGATTGGAAAATCCAAACCGGGACTCAGGTAACAGGGGGATAGGGTCCAGAGTTTTTGGCTGCATCTCTTCATGGCCCGGAAAAAAGAATCGAAGATAGGGTCTTTTCCCCGGGGTCTCTTCCTGGTAGGGCCAGACAGCTCCCTGATGAATGTTCATCACCTCCTTCAAGATCAAAGATGTCTTCTGATCCGATATGACGATCTCCTGATCTTCCCAGTTTTTTATGATGCCGGGTTCCAGGGGGGGCCCCTGCCAGAAAAAATCAAGGCGGACGATTTTATTTTTAAGGGACATGCAGCAGGTAAATTCCCAGATGCCTATTTTGTTTTTCAGCTGGTTCAGGACAAACATCATGGCCAGAATCAGGGAATAGAGGTCAGCCATTATCTGCACCTCATTGTCAGACCCCTCAATGGCAAGACGTATCCCAAGCCTGTCACGGGATCTTCTTGCAAGGGTCTCAATAAGGTCTGCACCAAAAATTTGCACAAGGGAGTGGGTTGTTCCCGCCAGGGTTGGATAGCTGTCAGATACCTGGTCAATAATATTTCCCAGCACAATGGATTCATTAAAGATAATATTTTTAAATTCCTCCTGGCGGTCTGCCGGCATTTGGGGAAATTCTTTAATTGCCTCTATGGCCGCTCTGATGCTGGCAAGGGGAGAACGTGCATTTTTTGACAAGGACTGCAAAACCGTCTCAATGGCCCTGTCTGCCTCCCTTTGCCGGGTGATATCACTGATGCTTACAACAAATCCTGAAAAATGTGCCCCGGGATTCAGTACCGGCGTCACCCGGGCCCTAAGGGTATGGCTTTGTTTTGTAAAGGTAAAATATGAAACCGTATCCAGGGCATTGTGTTTGAGTCTTTCATTGATTTCATCAAGGGTATGTTCAATGAGATTTTTATCAATCAAGGCGGTTACGGGCCGACCGGCCAGCTTGGAAAAGGGCGGAAAAGAGTCTGTGGTTTTCCTCCTGTCTGTCTGCAGACCAAAGAATTGTTCCACCTTTTTATTGCACAAAAGTATTTTGCCTGCGGCATCACAAATGAGAATGCCTTCGGGCAAACCTGAAATCACTGAAAAAAGGCTGTGACGGTCATGCTCCATATCAATCCCTTTTATTATTCCGGCATAAAACTACTCCCCGGACAGGATCATTAATGTCTGGTCATCTGACCGGGGTGCCAATTGTGTTTTGCATTGTTCCCGGATAAAGGATATCTGCTCATCAATGGACATTTTTCTTGACTGAAGCAGCCAGCGCAAAAATCCTTTTACCCCCAATTCCCTGCCAACCTCCTTTGGGCTTCCTTTCTTAAGCCTCCCCTCTGTAAACCCGTCTGTGTATAGGAAGAGCCGGCTGTTTTTAAGGGAAAATTGTTTTGCAGGGTTCATTATCCCCGGAATCACACCCAGGGGGGGACCCTGGGCTTCTATTTTTTGAATTTGTCTTTCTCCGACCAGGAAGGGGGGCAGATGTCCCATATTTATAATGCTGAGCTCATTGGATTCAGGGTGCAGACATCCGCCTGCAAAGGTCACAAACATCCCCCTGACAGATGTTTCACAAAGTTCATTATTCATGAGTGAAATAATCTCACTAATATCCTCCATTACCTTGCAAAGACACCTGAAAAGGGAGATACTTTTTGCCATGAGTAATGCGGCGGGGGTTCCTTTTCCGGACACATCTCCAAGACAAAAATAAATGGTCCCGTCATCCTTTATAAAATAATCATAAAAATCCCCTGACAGATGAAAGGCAGGATTATTAAATGCGCCAACCCCATGATTTTTTTTAATATCAGGCTGAAGGCTTTGCTGAATCTCCCTTGCAATATCAAACTCAGATTCCAGCCTGGCAGCAGGGACAAGAGAGATTCCACTTTTTCTTCTGTTAATCCAAACAGCATCTTTGATTTTTTTTTCAGCTCGGCCAGGGCAGCTGATTTATCATGGCAGGTATAAATGGCATTGCATAAATCCGTCAAGTGCATCATTCCTGCCAGGGTAGACCCTTTTTCAGCCTGTCCGTTTACCAGGTATCCAAGCTGCTGGGCTGCCACCCCCCTTCGAATTGAATCTTCCCAGAATGTTTCTATCTCAAAGCCTGGGATATCATTCTTTGAAAGGGTTTCCTTGACCGCAAAACAGAGTATCAAATTTCTAAGGCTCTTCAAGCCCACGGCGACCACAGCATCGGAAATGGTTTTTAATTGTTGTCGGAATCCGAAAAACGACGAATTGACCAGACCCAGCAATTGGGCAGTTAATGCGGGGCTCACTAATATCAATTGGGTCAGTTTGTCGATTTGGGCATCCTCCCCCAGAGCGTACTTGATCAATTGCATAATCTGTACATTGGGAACCGATAAATTTTCCGGCTTAAGATCCCTGTAAAAAGCGGCCATCAGCAAACCCGCAAACATTGATTATTAGCAAAGATAGGATGCTTCACGATTCCCCTGGAAATTACATTTTTGGTATAACACTTTCTACCGCAAACCCCGGATCTTCAGGAATTCTTGCCACCATCCAGAGAACAGCCGCCAGACTGATCACCAGCAGACACCCGACAGGCCTTAAACCCACAAGACCACACCATTATACGCATTATCCCTTTGATTAGGACCATAATATACCATGTCATGATAAAAGAATCGAATAAAACTTATGAAAGTGATATCCCTAATATATATGTTTTGACAAACAATTAAAATTCCTTTAAACACTCAATCGGAATTGAATCAATTAACGAATGATTGACCAATATATACGTACTGCTTGATGATGTCAGACAAAGACGATCAGTCTTTTATACTATGCGGTTTTCCCGGGCCTTACAGAGGCCTGCGCCTGAAAGCTGCATCAAGCATAATAATGATAACTAAATTATTTAATTGTAGGGTTAAATGACTTCTGAAGTTTCAAAACGTGAAAGTTTTTCGGGAAAATACGGATTTATTGCCGCTGCGGCAGGTTCTGCCATAGGGCTTGGCAATATCTGGAAATTTCCATACATAACCGGTGTCCATGGTGGTTCAGCCTTCATCCTTGTTTATCTGATCTGTATTCTTCTCATTGGTTTACCTGTGATGCTCTCGGAAATCACCATGGGCAGAAGGAGCCAGAAAGGAATCTTTGGCTCCTATAAGAAACTGGCTCCCGGAACCCCCTGGTTTTTTTCAGGATACATGGGTATTGCTGCTGCATTTTTAATTCTTTCTTTTTATGGGGTAGTGGCTGGATGGACCATGGAGTATGTGCTCAAGGCCATTGGCGGAAGCTTTTCAGGAAAAACACCTGACCAGATCAATGCCATGTTCGAAAGTTTTATCGGCCAGACCTTAAAACCTGTTTTCTGGCAGACTGGATTTATGGCCTTCACCGGCGCCATCGTCATAGCCGGAATCAAAAACGGTATTGAAAAATATTCCAAAATCCTCATGCCGGTTCTTTTGATGATCCTGCTCCTGCTCTGCGCCCGGTCTGTCACCCTGGACGGGGCATCAAAAGGATTTGAATTTTTGTTTAAACCTGATTTCTCGAAACTCACGAGAGAAGCGATCTTAGCAGCCCTAGGTCATGCATTTTTCTCTTTGAGCCTTGGCATGGGAACCCTTATAACCTATGGATCCTATCTTAAAAAAAATGAAAATTTAGTTCCCCTGGCCATCCAAATCACAATTGCCGACACCGTGATCGCCTTGTTGGCCGGGATTGCCATTTTTCCGGCTGTCTTTGCCTTTGGTATTGAGCCTACAGCAGGCCCGAGTCTTGTATTTGTCACCCTGCCCAATGTATTCCAGCATATGCCCCTGGGAAATTTTTTCTGTGTCCTGTTTTTCTTACTTTTGTTCATTGCCGCCCTTACCTCTTCCATTTCCATTCTTGAAGTTGTGGTGGCCCATCTGGTGGAAGACTTTAATATTTCCAGAAAACCTGCAGCCATAGCCATTACCATTGTCATGATTCTTTTTGGAATTCCCAGTTCACTATCCTTTGGCAGCCTGTCCGGCCTGTCTGTCTTTGGCCTCAGCTTCTTTGATCTGGTGGATCATATTGCCTCCAATTTTCTACTACCCCTGGGCGGGCTTTGTATTGTCTTGTTTGTGGGATGGCAGCTAAAGCCCGGGGATGTAAAAGATGAACTTTCCAACGGAGGGACCATTGAAACAGGCTATCTGAAGATCTTTCTCTTTTTAACAAAAATCGTTGCCCCAATTGCCATTGCAGCGATTTTTTTTCATGGATTAAAAATTATCTGAATCATTGGGTTGGGGGCAGGAAAGCCAAGACACGTGCCGGACTGCCCGATCCACCTTCAATAAGCCCGCCGCCAATTACCATTGTCGATCCGAATGGAGGCAACTGCTCCAGTCCGGTTAAGCATTCGAGAATCATCCCATCGGCCTCATACATGGCAAAGCTGGCACCACCAGTTCGTGTGCCGCCAACATGATTGCATACACCGTAATATACAAGTTGATTCTTTCCATCCTGATGCCTCCTTTTAAAGAACCTTCATCTGCATAAACCAATTTCAACAAAGAATTAACTTTTAAGTAAAAACTATCAGTTTTTACAATTTTATTCTATATTTTCAGTTCGATAAAATTTTCAACATATTTGTTTCAAATATTTGGGAGCAGGGAAAAAGGATCTTATCATATAAGGAATGAACCACATGGGGGTACTCATGGCCGCCGTTCCCAAGCTCCCGGTTGAGGTTCTGGGATTTTTCATACGAACCGATTTTAAAATCGTGAACCGGATCATGAAGCTTTTGCCCTGTGTTCCTGTTGTTCCTGCTACTGCCACGATCTCCAACTGGTACTTTTCTATGGAAAAGACTATATTCTCATGTATTCAGATTTCATTGCCCGGGATGATTCCGATCTTTGCATCCATTGCGGGGTCTGTGAAGACCGCTGCGAATTCAAAGCCAGAAAATTCCCGAAAAGAGATTCCTTTTATCGTTTCAGGTTGTTTACCTAAAATTAACGGTGAGCGGATTGATCAATGGAAACTTTCGTGTCGCAATTCAATATATCAGTCCTAATATTTTAATTATAAAATTTGTATGTTAAGACAAAATCAGCAATTCGCGGAGACAAATAATATCAATTACAATTCTGGGATCTAATTGCAACTATTTATTCTGTTAAGCTAAGTCCGAACTTGACAATATAGCCCACCATGGGTTACTAATCTACATTATCCGATATTAACATTTTAGTCCAAACCCGCCGAATCAATAGAACAAGGAGAGCGGGCTGTTAACATACTTTGTTATATAGGATTAAACCATGGTAGCTGTAATTAGATATTTGGTTATGTCGTTTATTCTCGGGTTTTTCCCTTTACCATATCCCATGGCCCTTGGCAGCGGGTTGCCTCCATTGACCTCATGGATGCTGTCACAAGTGCCATTGATAAATCACCGAACATTGATCCGGCAAGACAAACCATTGCCCATAAACAGGCCCAGTCCAAGATTGACCTGAGAGCTTTTTTTATACCAACCTCAATTATATAAACGATTGTTTTGGAGAATTGAATGCCCATATCGTTTCGCAAAAAATCTCTTGAAAAACTTTCCTCGCTTGACCAACTGGATATTCTTCTTAAAATAACCTCACCCAATGGCTGGATTGCCCTGATTTCAATAGGCGTATGTCTTGGGTTTGCGCTTGCCTGGGGTATATGGGGGCGGATTCCCATTCAATATTCGGGACAGGGACTGCTGCTTAATCCAAGGGGATTGTTTGGGGTGACAGCCCCTGGCAGTGGTAATATCAGGGAGGTTAAGGTTTCACTGGGCCAGGAGATTAAAAAGGGGGATGTTCTGGTTGTCCTTGATCTACCGGAGGATGAACTTAGGGTAAAGGCTGCCAAGCATTATCTAATGCTATTAAAGATCGATTATGAACGTCGGAAAGAAGACCAGGAAAGAAGTCTGCCTCTGAGGGAAATGGAGCGTTCTTTACAAGAAAAGGAGCTTAAGTTAGATATCAGCACCAATCAGTCCATGGTTAAGCGCTTGACCCGGCGGATCAAAAGTCAGGAAAAACTTTTTAAATTGGGATTGATTATCCAGGACGATCTTTTTGACACCATTGATAGGAGGGATGAGATCAGGGACAAGATTGCCCTGGACCAAAGTCAGCTGATCAGCAAGCAACTTAGCTACGAACTGATCAAACGGGACAACGCCAATCAACTCCGTCAACCTGAACAAAAGATTGAGCGGGCCAAAGATAGTCTGGCCATAACCCAGGCAGTCTTGACAAAAAACAAACTTGTGACATCCCCCTACGACGGTATTGTGGCAGGCATGGGTATGCCAAGGGGGGCCTGGGTCAATACAGGGGAAGAATTGGTATCCCTGGAATTGATTGTAGCCGGAGATTATGATACTTCCCTGAAAGCTGTGCAGTATTATCCTGCCACAATTGCCCAGCGGATCAAAAAGGGTATGATAACCCAGCTGGCGCCTGGAACCGTTGAGGTGGACCGGTACGGTTATCTTCTGGCCAGGGTTGTTGAAGTGGCGCCTTTTCCCGCTTCCTCTGCCCAGTTACACAATCGCCTGCAAAATGATGCGCTGGTAAAATTTATTCAGAGCGGTGGTTTGATGGTAGCAGTTGAATCCGAACTGTTAAATGACCCTGGTACATCCAGCGGATATAAGTGGACCTCAAGCAAGGGCCCTCCATATTCACTTAAGACGGGCACCGTCTGCACCACCAGTGTGATAGTTGAACAGGTCCCTCCCTTAAGTCTGATTATCCCGATGATTAAAAAATATCTATTGGGTATTGGAGAAAAACAAAATGGGTAACTCAAATCCTGACATTCAGATACCCCGATGGAAGGTTAAGCAGGTCAAAACCCCCACACTGCTCCAGATGGAGGCAACGGAATGTGGCTCGGCATCCCTGGGGATTATCCTTGGTTATTTTGGCCGTTTTGAAACCCTTGAATATCTGAGACATGAGTGCGGAGTATCCAGGGACGGCAGCAACGCCGGCAATATTCTTAAGGCGGCAAAGCGGTTTGGTCTTGAAGCCAAGGGATTTAGTGTCGAACTGAATGGTTTGAAAAATTTATCTCTGCCCATTATTCTTTTCTGGAAATTTAATCATTTTTTAGTATTGGAAGGAACCCGGGGTAATAAATTTTTTCTAAATGACCCTGCCCAGGGCCACAGAACCGTATCCATTGAAAAGTTTGATGAATCCTTCACCGGTATCGCCCTGGAATTTTCAAAGAGCGCTGCCTTTAAGCCAGGGGGAAGAGAACCTAGCATATGGCCATCATTGAAACGGCGTATGGCAACTGTCAAAAAAGCACTGGTCTTTACCATGTTATGCGCTTTATTCCTGGTTGTTCCAAATCTTATCATTCCAAGTTTTACCCAGATTTTCATTGATAATGTGATTGTGAGAGGGATGGATAACTGGATTAAACCGATTCTCATTGCCATGGCCATGGCCGTAGTTTTCATAGCTGTGCTCACCTTCAGTCAACAATATTACCTTGTGCGCATGGAAACCAAGCTGGCCCTGAAAGGTACACTCCGCTTTATCCGCCGGCTGCTTTTCCTGCCTGTTTCCTTTTTTTCCCAGCGCCAGCCAGGTGATCTGGCCAACCGGACCACCCTTTCGGACACGGTATCAAATGTTCTGGCCATCCAGCTTGCACCCAACCTTATGAATCTGATCATGCTTGTTTTTTATATGGTGGTCATGCTTATGTATGATTGGCTTCTTGCTTGTGTTGCAGTTGTCATGGTGTTGCTTAATATGCTGGCCCTTGGCATGGTTTCCAAAAAGAAAAAGGATCTGAGCCAACGTGTTCTAAATGAGCAAAATCAACTTATGGGGGTGGCCATGGGAGGTATCCAGCTAATAGAAACCATTAAGGCTTCCGGTTCTGAGACAACTTTTTTTGCCCGCTGGGCCGGTTACCAGGCTAAAAACTTCAATGCCGGTCAGGAGTTTGCGAGAACCAACCAATATCTGCTTGCGGTTCCCCCGTTATTGAGTGCCCTGAACAGTATTTGTATTTTGGGGATTGGCGGGTTTAGGATCATGTCCGGTGACTTAACAATGGGGCAGCTTGTGGCATTTCAGTTTTTGACAGGGATATTTGCCACCCCTGTGATTCAGATGGTGAATACGGGAAGTGAGTTGCAAAATACAACAGCGAAGATCAACCAGTTAGATGATGTTCTGCACAGCAGACCGGATTTTCTTGTCTCCGATCCACATCAGTCGGGGAAGGTTCCCGATGATCACCCCCTGAAACTTGTGGGAGGATTTTCCATGCACAATGTAACCTTTGGTTACAGTCGCCTGGCCTCCCCACTTATTGAAAACTTTAATTTGAATCTGTCCCCCGGTGCAAGGGTGGCCCTGGTGGGGGTGTCAGGGTCGGGGAAGACCACCATAGCAAAGGTGGCAAGCGGTCTATACCAGGCCTGGAGCGGCGAAGTATGCCTTGACGGGGTGCCCGTGAATCAAGTACACCGGCATATCTTTACCCGGTCGGTGTCCACCGTGGATCAGGATCTATTTTTGTTTGATGGAACAATAAGGGAAAATCTGTCCATGTGGGATGATACCATTCCTGAAGCTGATATTATACAAGCTGCCAGGGACGCACAGATCTATGATGATATCATGTGTATGTCCGACGGTTTGGACAGCCGGGTGGCGGAGAGGGGTAAAAATTTTTCAGGAGGACAATGCCAGCGTCTGGAAATTGCCCGCGCCCTGGTTAAACATCCCACCCTTCTGATTTTGGATGAGGCAACCTCTGCCCTGGATACCCAGACTGAAAAAGCTGTGGACGAAGGGATAAGGCGAAGGGGATGTACATGTATGATCATTGCCCACAGGCTGTCCACCATAAGAGATGCAGATGAAATTATTGTGTTGTCCAACGGCAAGATAACGCAGAGGGGTATCCATGATGAACTCAAAAAGGTTTCTGGGGTTTATGCTGACTTGCTCACAACCCAGTAAGTGCAAGGTTGAATATGACTTCTAAAAAATATATAACAATTACAGGCAGGAAACCTTTAACCCTGGATGATACCGGCATTCTGACCAAGGTTCTGTCCGGATTTGCAGATCTGTTCTTTGTGATATTGGATAACTCTTTGAAACCTGTTTTCAGGCTGCATCTTGCCCGGATTGTACCGGGACAGGCTGTACCCGGCATGGTGGCAGGCGATGGCAACGGGCGTTTAATGATATTTGGTATCGGAGAAGCCAGGGTGACCCTTGAACCCCTGGACCATCTTCTGGAAAAGGATGTGGCCAATACCCATAAAATTTTGTACCAATGGTTTTCTCTCTGCTTTGAATCATCGGCCAGGAATCTGAAACTTCCCAAGACCATACAATTGGAAGAGGCCGGTGGTGTTGTAAAAATTCCGGCAGGCAATAGTTTAAAGGTGCCGGGGCCGGGTTGGTGCATCAAAGCCATGACCGGGGAAGCCTGTTTTTTGGATGTTCCGGTCCAGAAGTTAAAAAAACCCTTGCCCTTGCCGGAAAATGGTTGGCTTACCGCGATTACAGACCTTTGTCTCACCCTGGACCCTTTGTCCGCAACCCCCAAAGATGTGCAAGATTCTATCCAGATTTTTCAGACCTGCATTGCAACGGTTTTGACCCAACAGAGAAAGACTTTTGTTGAAGATGACCGACAGGGTTACCACAGGCAGGTTGCAGCCGATCGTGGGCGCATGGAAATTGCACTGCAGGGAGTGACCGGCATCCTGTCGAAAAAAAAGATAGTTGCAATGAAAGGGGTGACGCCACAGATAGCAGCCTGTATCCTGGTGGCAGAGGCATCCGGTATTGCCATTGCCGAAGATACGGCCAATCCCAAGAGCGGCATGGACCCTGATCTGGATGATATAGCCCGTTATAATGGATTTAGAACAAGGGCAATATTACTTATTGACAAATGGTGGGCGAATGATCACGGACCTCTTCTGGCCTTCAGGAAGAAAGATGACAGCCCCGTGGCATTAATCCCCAAGGGACACTCGGCTTATCTCAGTGTGGCCCCGCTGACCAGGGAAAAACGATTGGTTACAAAAGCTTTGTCTGAAACCTTAAAACCCTATGCCCATATGTTTTACCGGCCTTTTCCCCACAAACAACTGAACTGGCTGGATCTGGTGAAATTTGGTATCTTCGGGAACGGCAATGATCTTGCCTGGATAATTATTATGGGAGTCATTGCCGGATTGTTGGGGCTTTTAATTCCCTTTGCAACCGGCAAAATTCTGGGAACCTTAATTCCCAACGCAGCTAGGATCGATATTCTGCAGATCACCCTGATTCTTGTGGCAACTTCGGTGGCAATTGCCATGTTTAATGTGGTAAAGGGTATTGCTTCCATCCGCATATCTGGCCGGATGGATTTAAATATCCAGGCGGCAGTATGGGATCGCCTGATAGCACTGCCGGTTCCGTTTTTCAAGAATTTTACGGCAGGGGATCTGGGCATGCGCAGTATGACGATTTCCTCTATCCACACTATTTTGTCAGGTCCCATCTTAAATGCAAGTTTAATTCTGGTTTTTTCCTCCTTTAATCTGGTGTTCCTGTTTTATTACGACTGGCAAATGGCCATTATTGCCATTTGCATGATTTTTATAGGTATTTTGGTGGCCCTGCTGGCCGCAATCGTCACCTTTTTTTACCAAAAAGATCTGTTTGAAATCAAGGGTACACTCATGGGTAAGATACTGCAGTTTATTTGCGGTATCAATAAATTGCGGTCAACCGGAGCGGAAGGAAGGGTATTTACCTTATTTGCCAAGGATTATGCCCGTCAAAAGCAGGCCAATTTTAATTCAGGAAAAGTGGATGCTTTTTTGTTTGCCTTTAATGCAGGTTTTCCGGTGCTTGTGTCCATGGTGCTGTTTTCCTGGTATTATTGGAGGCGTATGGAATATTTGACCGTGGCGGAATTTGTGGCATTCACCGTTGCCTATACCACCTTCCAGGCATCTTTACTCCAGGTTTATATGCTTATGCCCGCCATTGTTAAAATATTTCCATTGTACCAGAGGGCCAAGCCCATTTTAGATGCTCTGCCGGAATTTAACCAGAACAGCAAAAAAATTGGTCCCCTCAAGGGGAGGATAGATGTAAGTCATGTTAATTTTCGTTACAAACCAAACGGCCCCCTCATTCTAAAGGATGTCAGCATATCCGCCGACCAGGGTAAATTTATTGCCCTGGTCGGGCAATCCTGTGCAGGTAAATCAACCCTGCTTCGCCTACTTTTGGGATTTGAAACCCCGGAGACGGGGGGGGTGTTTTATGATGAACAGGATTTAAAGAACCTGGATGTAAGGGAGGTTAGACGCCAGACAGGGGTGGTGCTCCAGGATGGAAAGTTCATGGGTGGAAACATTTTTCAAAATATTGTGGGGACCTCCAATCTCACCATGGATGATGCCTGGGAAGCAGCCCGCATGGTAGGGATCGCCGAAGAGATAGAAGCCATGCCCATGAAAATGCTTACCGTAATTGCGGCTGGTGGCGGAGTAATATCAGGTGGTCAGCAACAGCGGCTGCTCATCGCAAACGCACTTATCAACCGGCCCAGAATCATTTTTTTTGATGAAGCCACAAGCGCCCTTGATAACCGAACCCAGGCCATCGTCCAGAAAAGCCTTGAAAACTTAAAGTTAACCCGTATCGTAATTGCCCATCGCCTGTCCACCATTATCAATGCGGATATAATTTATGTCCTGCACCAGGGCAGTGTTGTGGAGACCGGGAGCTATGATGAACTTATAGCCAAAAAAGGATATTTTCATCAATTGGCCGAACGCCAGCTTTATTGATATCATGGTACAGTATGCTCCCCCTGGTCAGGGGCGGGATTTCCTGAAATTTCTTGCTTTTTAAAGTTCACCATTATAAATCTTATATTCGGCGAAATTTTTTTTCCCAGACATTCTGCCCACAATTGAGCGTTTAAAATCAAATGATAACAGTAAGTTATCTAAGAAACATAAATTATTCATCATAGCGAACAAAATAGTTCTATGCAAATCCATATTTTTGTTGACATATCAACCTTCCAATGGTAGCTCATTGAATATTCGTTGATTTTTCCCTTTAACTTAAGGAGACAAATATGCTTTTACCCACCTTTGAATTTCACGAGCCCCTTTCCATTGAGGATGCACTGGAACTCAAGAAAAGACTTGGCGAGAATGCAAAATTATTAGCAGGGGGAACCGATCTTCTGGTTCACCTGAAAAAAAAGCTGGTTACCACGGATAACCTCATCAGCCTGACAAAGATCAAAGAGCTGTCCCTGATCACAGAAGAAAACAATGCAATTGTTATCGGCGCCTGCACCACCATGGCACAGCTTTCTTCCACCCCTGTTATCCGGGAAAAGTTCAAGGCGCTCAAGGCAGGCTGCGACAATCTTGGCACCCATTTAATCCGGAACCGGGCCACAATCGGCGGCAATGCCTGCAATGCCAGTCCGGCCGGAGATACCCTTTGTGCCCTTTTGGTCTATGATGCAATGGCACTCTTGGCAAGCAGCGACAAAAAACGGGAAATTCCCATTGCAAAATTTTTTACAGGTCCCGGCAAATCCTGCCTCCAGGCCGATGAAATCCTTACAGGTTTCAGACTTCCCATACCAGGCGCTAACAGTGACGCCCATTATATCCAGCTGGGTAAAAGGAAATCATCTGAAATCAATGTGGTCAATGTAGCATCCTTTCTGGAATATGACCCAGGCACCGGGAAAATAAACACCTGCCGCATCGCCCTTGGCTCGGTGGCCGCCACCCCCGTAAGATCCTCCAAAGCAGAAAATTTCCTTCTGGGTCAGGCACCGGAAGAGGCCTCTTTTTTTGCTACAGGAGAGATAGCCAGACGGGAGGACTGCCGCCCCATAGACGATTTCAGGGGTACTGCCGGATACAGGCAGGCCATGGTGGGCGTGTTGACAAAACGCACCCTTACAACCGCCTATGACCGTGCCAGAGGGGCTTCCCAATAAGGAGTTCCCCATGAAAGTATTTTTTAAAACCCAATCTTGAAACCTGGCAATTGAACAGGAGGACCAAATGAAAAAAATAATCAGTCTGACCATCAATGATCAATCCCATGAAATCGCGGTTGAGCCCAATATTACCCTTGCCGACATGCTCCGCTACGAGTTGGCGCTTACCGGCACAAAAAAAGGATGTGACACAGGCGATTGCGGTGCCTGTACCGTTATCATGGACGGAGATGTTGTAAATTCCTGCCTGGTCCTGGCAATCCAGGCCAACGGATCTGTTATTGAAACCATTGAAGGCCTGGGCACCGATGAGGGGCTTCACCCCCTCCAGGTGGCCTTTGTTGAAAAAGGGGCCATCCAGTGCGGATTTTGCACCCCGGGAGTGATAATGTCCTCCAAAAACCTGTTGGACAAAAACCCAGACCCGTCCGAACAGGAAATCCGGGAAGGCATTTCAGGAAATCTATGCCGGTGCACTGGATATCAAAAAATTTTCGAAGCCATTGAATCCCAGTCTTCATAAACCAGCCTAGCCTAATCCTATCCAAAGGAGGAACCCATGAAAGAATTCGATATTATCAGCACCCGGGCACACCGTATTGATACCCCGGACAAGGCAACGGGACAGGCCGTGTTTACCGATGATATTTGCCGACCCGGCCAGCTCTACGGTGCCCTGCTCCAAAGCCCCCATGCCCATGCAAAAATACTCTCCATTGACACCTCAAAGGCCAGCGCCCTTCCCGGTGTAAAATCTATTATCACCCATGAGCAGGCAGGACACATCAAGTACGGTGTCAGCCCCGCCCGGTATGACGAGACCGTATTTGCCATTGACAAGGTCCGGTATATCGGGGATGAGATTGCTGCCGTGGCAGCGGTTTCCCTGGATATTGCCCTGAAAGCCGTGGAATTAATCCAAGTGGAATATGAACTTTTACCCGCGGTGTTCACGGTGGAAGATGCCATGAAAGAGGGAGCGCCCCAGCTCCATGAAAATTCCCCTGGCAACCTGTGCGCCGAAGTTCACCAGGAATTTGGTGATGTGGCCAAGGCATTGGAAGAATCCGATATCATCAAAACCAGCACCATGAAAAACAAACGCCAGGACGGGGCCTTTATTGAAATGCAGGGATGCATTGCCGAATTTGACAACAGAGGCGTCCTCACCCTGGTCAGCTCCACCCAGGTTCCCCATTATGTCCAGAGAACCGTTGCCATGGTTCTCGGGATGGATGTGGGCAAGGTAAGGGTAAAAAAACCCTATGTGGGAGCCGGTTTCGGCATCAAGGCCGCGGCCAACCCCATGGAACTTGCCTGCTGTATCCTTGCCAGGGAAACCAAGAAACCCGTTAAAATGAACTTTACAAGGGAACAGGTCTTTATGTATGCACGGGCCCGGCACCAGTTCACCCATACCATTACCACAGGCGCCAAAAAAGACGGGACCCTCATGGCCATCAAACATGAGTGCTGTCTGGACGGCGGTGCCTATACCAGTTTTGGTATTGCCACGGTCTACTATACGGGCTCCCTTTTGGGAGGACCCTATAAGATTGCCAATATGAGCTATGACGGTTACAGGGTTTATAATAACAAACCCACCTGCGGTGCCCAGCGGGGCCATGGGGCGGTCATTGCCAGAGCTCTTTTCGAACAGCAGGTGGACATGATTGCCGAAGAAATCGGCATGGACCCCATGGAACTGCGGATCAAAAATATGATGGACACAGGCGACACCACCTGTAACGACCTGAACATGAGTTCCTTTGGCATGTCAGAATGCATCGAAGCCGTGCGCAAAGGTTCTGACTGGGACAAGAAAAAAGGGAATATGCCCGATGGTAAAGGCATCGGCATGGCCTGCGGCTTCTTTGTTTCAGGGGCTGGCTATCCCATTTACCGGTCCGACACCTTTCACGGTACGGTAATTGTCAAGCTCACCGAAGACGGGGGAACCGCCCTGGTATACACGGCATCTGCCGAAATAGGTCAGGGGTCTGATACCGCCTTTGCCATGATTGCCGCAGAAGCCCTGGGGATTCCCCTTGAAAATATCCGCCTGGCCTCTGGAGACACCGATATGGGGGTTGATCTGGGTGCCTATTCCAGCCGCCAGACCCTTATGACAGGACATGCCACCAAGGAGGCTGCCGACCATGCCAAGGCCCAGGTTCTCGAAGTACTGGCCGACCAACTTTCTGTTCCAGTGGAAGAACTGGATATCAAAAACGGATTTATTGAATTTTCAGGGGACGCACCTGATTTTTCCGCCCTTCGGACCCGGTATATCAAGGAACACAGGGGATGGATCGACAACCCTGATTCTGAGAAACTGACCTTTAAAGAAGCCTCCCGCATAGCCTTCCTTGAAAACGGCTCCATTGTGGGAACCGGCAAATACAAACCCCACAACCTGGGGGGCAAGTTCAAGGGTGCGGCTGTTGGAACATCTCCTGCCTACGGGTGCTCAGCCCAGGTGGCAGAGGTAACCGT
>PIVS01000470.1 GCA_003353855.1 Desulfobacteraceae bacterium | reverse complement strand
TTTCATTGCGGATATATAATTGTTTATAGTGTGATGTGAAAATCGATGAAGAACCATATGATCCATGAATTTAGTTCTAAGGCTTTTACCCATTTCAATACCTCCTTGATAAAAATTAGTAAGACCGGGAGAACGCCGCAAGAGGTATTGTAAATCTTTTTGGATAAAATGAAAATGTTGATTGGCTATAAGCAGTTGGGCGCACAACTTCCGCGTAGCGGTTCAGTTCGTAAAAGTATTAAACGTCTTTTCAATAAAGGATCTAAGCGACTATAGATAGACATAAAGCTCGCTTTTTAACTATCTTAAATTAACCGATGGACAGCAGCTATACTTTAAACTGATCCACTGTTTTTTGAAGTTCTTCCGACAACTCATTAAGCCGACTTGCACTTGTTTTAACCTGTGAACTGTTATTTGACATCTCAATTGTCGCCTGGCTTACATCTGCGATATCTTTTGCCGTATCATTTGCTACAGCTGAACTCTGGTTTACGTTTTCATTCACTTCCTGAATCCCTTGTGCAGCCTGACTGACATTGGCAGCAATCTCTTTTGTAGTGACGGACTGCTCCTCGACAGAGGCGGCTACCGTGTCTATCATTTCATTTACATTACCAATGGCAACGGTAATTTGTTCAATCTCAGATACAGTTTCCAGTGTGGCGCCCTGGATACCCTCAATTTTGTGCTTGATTTCCAGGGTTGCTTCTGCAGTTTGTTGTGCCAGGCTTTTAATTTCACTAGCAACTACGGCAAACCCCTTACCGGCTTCCCCTGCACGGGCTGCTTCTATAGTCGCATTCAATGCAAGAAGGTTGGTCTGTTCTGAAATATCATTAATGGTTTCTACGACATTACCAATTTCCTGGGCAGACTTGCTCAGACTGTCAATTTTTTCAGATGCATTCTGGGTCCGGGAAACCGCCTGGTTGCTTGTCTCACGGGTTTTTGCAGTGTTCTTAGAAATTTCGTTTATGGTTGAAGTCATTTCTTCTGCTGCTGAAGAAACCATACCGATATTTGTCGAGGATTGCTCAACTGCGGCCGCAACTGATGACAGATTAGAACTCATCTCTTCGGCTGCAGCTGCAACAGAAGAGGACTTGGAAGACATATTGTCGGCACCGGCAGACATTGCATCAGAAATGGTTAAGAGGCTGTTGGAAGAGCCAGCAAGCTTTTTAGAATTTTCAGCAACATCGATAATGATATTCTGGAGTCTTTTTATAAAGGTATTAAACCATTCCGAAAGCTCTCCGACCTCATCCCTGTTCTTTATTTCAAGGCGTGTCCTCAAATCCCCTTCTCCCTGGGCAATGTCTTTAAGTCCGACCACAGCTCCCTCCAGAGGGTTGGTAATGCCTCTGCCGATCAGGATAGAAAGAAACAGGCCGATCAGAACACCTGCACCAAGTATGCAAAGAAGAATGATAATTGTTCTCTTGTATGTTTCAAAAGCCTCTAAACGGTCATTTTCTGCAATACTGACGCTAATCTGTATCAACTTATCCAGGAAATCTCGCATATGTTCAAATTTTTCCTGCGCAATTCCCAATGACAGATCAAGGGCCTCGCGGCGACCCTGCCTTGTATCGGCAATGCGGCCATCAACTATTTTTCTTGAAAAGGTGGCCCATTCTTTTCTTGCATTGTCATATTGTATCATCAGAGCTTTTTCATCATCCGTGACAGGTAGGGATTTATATTTTCCCCATTGGGCATTGGATTGCTTCAAATTTTCATCATATACTTTTACTAGGGTTTTAAAAAGATCAGACTTGGGATTTGCAAAGATCATGGATCTCTCTGCCACCAGAAGCTGCTGAAGATCCCGGTCAGTTTCAATCAAATTTAAAAGCCCCGGCAACCTTATTGTAGAAATCTCTTCTAAATTGTGTTCAATAATATTAACGCTTCTGTATCCGGCCAATCCTATAATTCCCATAAACAGGATCATAACCAAAAAACCAACGGTGAGCTTAATACCTATTTTCAGGTTATTAAACCATTTCATTTCAGGCTCCTTTTAAATAAGGGGGTTATCAGGTTCAAACCCCTATTTAATTTCTAATTTTTTTATTCTATCCATCCTTTGCTTTTGGCTTAGATATCATCGAGTGTTTTTCCTTTTGAATTTTCCCCTTTTACTGCCTTGACTATGACAGAATCAGCACCGCGGGCGGCTAGCGTACTGTTTGCAAGATCATACACCTTCTGTGGCGCGTTCTCGGCATATCCAATCCCGGTAAAACAGATCGGAAAGAGATTAGAAGGTACGGACAGCAATATAGGATATTACCTGTCCATGGCCTTTTTTTTATAGTTAAAAATTTTTAAAATCATCGTCGTCATCAAAAGGAATCACCCGATCCGGCCTGACTTCCTTACTTGTTTGTGTCAGTATTTTTCTATTTGCAGATTGGTTGTGTTTCGGTTGAGTCGGTATAGTCTTTACGGCTTGTTGCACACCGATTGATTGGCCTTTTCTCCTGGTAACAAGCGATGCAAGATCCCCTATATGATTTTTTAACTGTTCTGCCTGGGCATTCATTTCTTCGGATGCCGAGGCAGACTCTTCAGCATTAGCAGCATTTTGCTGAACTACTTTATCCATTTCAGTAATGGTAGTATTTACCTGGTCAATACCGCTTGACTGTTCTTTTGATGCCTCTGAAATTTCAGCAACTAAATCGCCGACTTTCCCTGCGCTCTCAGCAACTTGACCAAATGCCTCATTGGTGGATGAAACAAGTTCGGATCCTTGAGTGACTTTTTTTACGGTTCCCTCTATCAACCGGGCAGTATCTTTTGCTGCATCAGCAGCTCTCATGGCAAGGTTCCTTACTTCATCCGCCACAACTGCAAATCCGGCCCCGGCTTCTCCAGCCCGTGCTGCTTCTACAGCTGCGTTGAGAGCGAGAAGATTAGTTTGAAAGGCGATTTCATCAATGGTTTTAATAATTTTTGATGTTTCCTCGCTGGCCTTTGAAATGTCATCCATGGAATGGGTTAGCTCTTTCATGGAGTCGTTTGCCTTGCTAACAATTTGATTGGCATCTTTCATCAGGTTATCGGCATGACTCGCATTTTCTGAGTTTTTTGCTGTCATGGAAGCCATTTCCTCCATGGATGCGGATGTTTCTTCTATGGATGCGGCCTGTTGGGAAGAGCCTTCTGCTAATTGCTGACTGGTTATTGACAATTGTTCGGATCCGCTTGAAACCTGATCTGAAGCAATGGTAATCCCCTCTATGGCTTTTTTCAAAGGTTTTGTTACACCTCTGGCAATGACAAATGCAAGCAAGATCCCAATGATAAATCCCAATACACCCACAACCATAAGCGTCATAACTGCGTTTTTATATGTGGTTGAGGCTTCTTCGCTGGCTTGTTTTGCAAGATCCAGATTTATTCCCGTTAATTTATCCAGGAAATCCCTTGCTTTTTCAAAACCTTCTTTAGCAGTCCCAAGGGTTAAATCAAGGGCTTCTCGCCTACCAGCTCGTGTGTCCGCAATTCTTCCATCAACTACTTTTCGGGATATTGCTTTCCATTCGTCTCTTGCTTTTTCATACCCGGGAATAATTGTTTTTTCTTCCTGGGATAGGTCCAGTGCTTTATATTTGTTCCAGCGATCCTCTGCCTGCGCCAAATTTGTATCATATTCTTCTACAAATCCGGTAAAGGCATCTGATTTAGTGTTCGCGAATATCATAGACCTTTCTGCAACAAGCAATTGCTGCAAATCTCGATCTGCTTCTAAAAGAAAATCAATACTGGGAAGTCTGACGGAAATTATATAATCAAGTTTTTTTTCAATACTCTTCACACTTAAATAGCCTGTAAAAGCTGTTATGACGACAAATATAATCATTAATGAAAAGCCGGCGATTAATTTTACACCGATTGTTGTTTTTTTAAATATTTCCATTATCATTCTCCTCAGATGTTGAAAAAGGGGAGAAAGTTTCTCCCCTGAGATATCGAACTATTCTACTTTATCTATA
>PIVS01001004.1 GCA_003353855.1 Desulfobacteraceae bacterium | reverse complement strand
CCGCTGATTTTCAATTGTTTTAAAACAAAGACCATATAGCGTTTCACTCCTCCTTTTAGTGAGATCAGCCTGTCTAATCCGCCCCAAAGCCATCTGGACCATTGTGACACATACTGCCAGAGCCGATAAATGGAGGCTTTTTGCTCATAAAGCCGGCGAGCACGCATCACAAGACGTTTTAAGCTTTCAGGCGAAGGGCGAAGCTTGCGGGATGGGTGAATTTGATATCCCAGAAAATCAAAACCTTTACTTACACGCCCGATACTTTTTTTTGCTCATGCATGTTTTGGGCGAATATGAAAAAGGAAACACTATTGCCTCCATTGCAAAAGATACCGGCAGTAACTGGACCCGAATACAAAGATGGATTGAAAAAGCTTTGACAATCCGAAATTGGATAAGCAGAGAGTATCAACAGGCACCTCCCTGCCTGTCATCAAAAGAGAAGTGGAATGGCTGTACCGGTATCAGCATCTTGGGATCACCGGCCTCAAAGACAAGCCAAGGTCCGACAAGGGCAGGCACCAGATACCTGACAATATATCGTCTCAAATGCTTACCTTACGCATGGCGCATCCCAGATGGACCACAGCCCGGATGATCAAGGAGCTAGCTAAAACCGGGATATGGAACGGTAGAAAACCCAGCCGGTATATTGTTCACGGCAGGTTTTATTTAACCGAATCGGTAGAGCCCTTTGATTTACGATCTTATGGGAGGAGTCAAACGTTTTGGCATTCCCCAGCGCTTTTATGTTGATAATGGGGCCGCCTATGTCAGTCGGCATCTGAAAATCATTTGTGCCAGGAACGGTATTGATCTGGTCCATACCCCGCCGTACAGTCCCCAGGGCCGGGGGAAAGTCGAACGTTTCTTCAGAACCGTAAGAGATCAGTTTCTTTGTGACAAGCTCAAAACCGTTGAACAGGCTAACATGGCTTTTAAAATCTGGCTTGCCCATTACCACGAGACCATTCATTC
>PIVS01000469.1 GCA_003353855.1 Desulfobacteraceae bacterium | reverse complement strand
CGGCACCCACCTCTTTCCAGCAGTCAATGCTCATGGCATTACCTTGAACCAGGCGGGCATCTATATTGCCATCGGCATGGCGAAGCAATTCACCATCCGGTTCAATGGCGGTGATTGCAAACCCTTCATGGACCAGACGTTTGGCAAGATAGTAGCCCACGCCCCCCAGCCCTAAAATCAGGATGTTAGTCGATTTTGCCGGCTTATTTGTATTCATATATTACTCGTTTTTCCATAAATTGACAGGTTCCTCCCACCTTGAAATGAGAATGGTGACTGACAAAATAATATCCAGCCCATCAAGTCTATGATAGGCCACAATGGTCCTCAATAGGAAGGTCAGTGCACCCATGAAATACTAAATATCCCTGTTTTTGTCAACTTCAAGACCCGCATTTTAGACCAGGATAGTCCACGGGGACTGGGTTATTGATCACCACTACAAAACCTATCTATGAAGAATTGGAACAAAGGGTTCAGAAGTTAGAGAAGAAAGCTGCTATGCACAAGCTCGGGGAGAAGGCCCTGGGTAAACATGTCAGTGAGCTTATTCTTCCTGAATAGGTAAAGGAAATAAGAGCCCTTATCCAAGTCATGAAGTCCGAGCATGCCAGGGAAATAATTAAGAATATTTTGCGGCATTTGAATTTCTTTGAACATGAATGTTATCTTCATTGCAGAACTCCAAGGATTGATATCACCACCATGGGCTGGAATTAACTCTGGATTCACCTTACTTTTTGAAGCTTTAATTATTGAGCTTTGTGCTCATATGCCCGTGCATTCAGTCTGTCAAATCATAACAATCTGACTAAAAATCAAAAGAATAAACTTGAAGAGCTTAAATAAATTGTCAAAATTAAATTTAAAATCAATCAGAGCTCTCCACATTAGGGAGAATTTTCAGGAAATATATAAGGCGCCTTCAGAGGAAGAGTTCGAGACCTTGTTGAAAAAATGGTACTTTGGGGCAACCCATAGTCGTCTTGATCCGATTATTAAAGCTGCCAAAACTATCAAAAACCATTGGGATGGATTTATTGGGGGAGGTTTTTCAGTGCTTCCACAATCATACCAAGATCCGGCCGGATGTTGATATCTGATACATGGATAAATTGTATCACCCCCTGCTTATCAACAAGGATCAAAGTTCTTTCCGCGGTACCATCGGACCGCAGCACCCCATAGGTTTTTGCGGTTTGGCCATGGGGCCAGAAATCTGATAGAACATCAAACCAGAGATTGCCCATTTCACTGGTCCAGGCAAAGAGGGTGGGGATATTGTCCACGCTGATACCAAGTAGAATGGTATCATGGGCTTCAAACAGGGGCCTTGCAATATTATATCCCGGCCATTGATCTGAACAGACCGGGGTCCAGGCAGCCGGGATAAAGGATATCAATACATTTTTCTTACCCCTGTACTGGCTCAGGGTAATAGGTTTTCCCGATACAGCCGGCAGGGTAAAATCCGGTGCTATCTGAAGGGTGCTTACCAAAAGTTTGCTGTCAACCGGGGCAAGATTGCCAGGGTTGTATATTTTCCCCCCATAGGCGGAAGATGAGGCCATGGCTGTTCCGGGCAGGATCAGGAAAAAAACAAGCAGCGTCAGTATATTTTTTTGCATGGGGTCTCCTTTAAAATTTCAGGCCCGAGGCCTTGATCATGGTTTTTAAAAAATCTTTTGGATCGGTAATTTCTCCGGATTGGGAATAAAATATTTCACGATCCTGGGTTTTATTCGATTTTAATCCGATAAAATGGGGGGTGCCAACCTCTCCGATTTTTTTATGGATAATAAATTTTGTGTCGCTGAATAGGGGAAATTCAATCTGGTAAGTTTTTTTGAAAAAATTTACCTCATAGGCAGAGTTACCCGCACCTATTCCAATGAGTTTTACCTGGGTCTTAAACTTTTGGTTTTCCTGAATCAGTTCATACAATTTATTTACATCAGCGGCTTCCCGCTGGCAGATGGGGCAGTACATGGAAAAGATTTCAATGACCAGAATTTTTGCCTGGATCTGATTCAAGAAAAAGGGTTCCATTGTTTCAAGCCCGAGGTAGCTGCGATGGGAGGCAGTTTCCGGTGCCGGGAGACTGAAATCAAGATCCATTTTCCCGGGCTCGCACTGGCCGGTTGCCAAAGGGATTAGCATTCCTATAAATATCAGGAGGGCAAGGTATTTTCCCATGGTGAGCTCCTTTTTTATGTCAGGGTTGACGTTGCTATTTTCTGCCTTTTTTGGTGGCGTTGGTATATCCCTTTTCCTGTGCCTTGTAATCCAGGTGCAGAGTGGTGATCTGTTCTAATTTGGGAAAAAAAGACCGGTTTAGCTGTCTTAAATCCACCAGCTTTAAATAATTGTGGCAATTGTCGCACAAATAGACCCGGTATTCTTTTTCTTCATTACTGAAAAAATAGTGCTGATCATTCTTGTCAGTGGAATCGCAAAATACACAACCCATGCGAAGGGTCAGCCATTCATGGGCACACAGACTGCACATGAGAAATTTTTTCCCGTCCTGGTCAAAAAAGGCAAATTCGGGATGGCTGCCGCAGATGGGGCAGTATCCTTTTTTCAATTCCGGCGCATCTTTGAGATAGGTTGAAAGCTGTGCCCCGCAGGACTGGATGGCGGGTGCCATGGCGCTGAAGGCAAAAAAAGTTAATTCATCCGGGGGGATATCAATCATTTTGGCAGTTTTTTCAACATTCTGGTTGTCGAGCAGGGCAAAAAAAACAGGTTCCGGATCAAGGTCATTATTGGTGAGGGCAGTTCCCAGTTTTTCTCCTGTGTTGGCAAGCTTGGGGGCAAGGGCCACTGCCAGATCGCAGATTTTTTTCAGGAGAAGAGATACCTGTACCGGGTCAATTAAAAATTGGGCGGGATCAATCAGGGGCATGCCATTCTCTAATTTTAGTGCCAGAAGAGCAGGGTCAATGAGGATGGGGGGAAGCGAGATATTGGCGCGGCTTTGTGCCTGGGCCATGAATACTTCGGAATAAAAATCGATCAAAGCGCCATAGGCTGGCCTTGCATTTTGAATGATACCGGCTGTTTTGCCGATCTCTTCCTTAGTAAGTTCCGGTCTTGTCTGGGGCATTGGATTTTTCCTTGGGTCTTTTTTTGGAAAACCCGGGGGAATTCCCCCGGGCATAAGGTTTGTTCTTAATTTATATCTGGTTTACAATTGGGCCAGCTTATACTTTCATCAATCTGGCAAAGGGTCCCATCATTTTACGGATGGCAACACTCCGGCTCATACTGCCTCTGTCCGCGCTTGCCACAGCATACTCGGAATAAAGGGAGGGCTCAAGGGCCGTAAGGTAAATTACATTTACGTCATCCGGATCCAGGAGCGCGGCTTTGGGATGTTTTTTCCGGACAATCTTGAATCGCGCTTCCGCCAGGGCCAGCATCTCAGGCCGATCACCAAAGTTCATGGTGCCCGTGGGGCAGGTTGTAACACAGGCCGGTTTCAATCCGTTGTGGACCCTGTCGTTGCACATGTCGCACTTGGAAATAGTGTTGTCCGGTCCTTTTCTGGGAATATTATAGGGACAGGAGCCAATGATTTCCTCGGCATCCAATTCCCTGGTCTGGGCCGTGTACAGGATGGCGCCGGTGGCAGCATCCTGGTAGATGGCATTCTCATCCATGGCGGTTTCCAGGCAGGGGGCATCAATGCAATGCCGGCACTGGTCAGGAAAAAAGAGCCAGTGCAGTTTTTGTTCGACGATCTCTTCGTTCATCCGCACCAGTTTATAGGTGGAAAATGTAAGATCTTCCGGGTTTTGGTAACTGCCTCTGTTTACGGTTGGCTCTGCCGGCAGGTCGTGCCATTGCTTGCAGGCCACCTGACAGCCTCTGCAGGCTGTACAAACGGTTGTATCGATAAAAAATGATTTTGTCATGTTGGATCGCCTCCTTACAGCTTTGTCACATTGACCATGAATGCCTTGGTTTCAGGAATCCGGGTATTGGGATCTCCGGCCGGTGGTGTCAGAAGATTTGCACTTTC
>PIVS01000468.1 GCA_003353855.1 Desulfobacteraceae bacterium | reverse complement strand
AAATAGGCAAACAGGGTGGTATGCCCGTTGGCGTCTGTGTGGGAGAGCATATTGTGATGCTCATCAAAGGTCTTTTGCTCGATGTTGCCCTCTTCAGTGGCAGTGCGGATGGCATTGCCGTTTTCATCAAAAAACACCTTGCGGTAATATCCTTCCTCGTTCCAGGTTTCCCCGTAGTTGTTCAGCCTGGAATATTGAAAATTAAAGGTTTCTCCCTTTTTATTGGTATGGTATGAAACCTGGTCATTATGATAATACCCTATTTCCAGGAAATCCCCGTTGGGCATGAGGTATTGGCTCATATTATGGTCGTTGGCCGGATTCTTCTGGTCTTTGAGGTATTCGTAGGTGGTTGTGTTGCCCTCAAGGTCAGTAAAGCTGACAAGGTCATCCCCGTCATAAAGGTATTCAGTATACCGTCCGTTAAAATCCGTAACTCTCTGGACCTTGCCGTTTTCAGGATTGTAGGTAAAGGTCACCTCCCTGTCCAGGGAATCCTTGATGGCTGTAATTCGGTTGATATTATCGGGATCTGCGTACACAAAGGTCAGGGCATTTCCCAAGGGATCCTGTTTTGAAGTTAAAAGTCCGTTGGAATCAAAGAATAACTTTGTCTGGTCCTTGTTTATAATCACATAGGTGTCAACGGTTTTTTCAAGGACAAAGGTTGTGCCCGGGGGATATTCATAGGTGCCGTCCCCGTTGTCTGAAAGGCCGTAGGGATTCCCGTCTATATCATAGTAGATAATATCGTCCACAACTCCATCATCGGTTTTATCCGTTAACAAGAGTTGCTGGCCGTGGTTCCAGGCCCACCCATATCCAAAAGGCCCGTTATAGATCAGCCGGCTCTTGTAAATCCTTGCAATGGACAGGTCAAATCCCAGGGCAGGTATCATGAAATCCGCGGTTTCTTCCTGGTAAAACTCCCCTGTCAGCATGTCAACAGGGTCGCCAAGCCATGATTTTTCACTATTGACCGTATAATCATAAAAATTCCCTACCTGTTCACCGGAATAGTCCCAAAATGAATAGGTATGTTCTATTGAAGAAACCATCTCTTCGTCATTCAAAAGAAACGAGTCATAGATTGCATTGAAGTTTTCAAGGGTGTTATCCGAGGCGAGAAATTCACTGGCCGAGGACCCATTGGTCTGGCCTGTATTATCCATATTAAACAGATAGCTATCAGTCTCTATGCTCTTGGTCAGCATCACGTATCCTGACATGCCTTCATACAACAGGACATTTACCGGAACAGTGACTTCAGCCCCTGACTCCAGAGCATCCTTAATTCCGGCAATATAATCCGGCGGATTGCCAGGGCCGTCCCATAGTCCTTCTTCATCAGTGCCGTCCCACAACCGGTTCCTGACCATGATCTCGTCGACCATCCGGGTCACAGGCTCATTGCGCAGGATTTGAACCGTTTCTTCAAGGGTAGCCTCCGTGGGATTTTCAATCGATAATTTCACCACATTTATCCCCTCTTCGTGGGCCAACATAATTCCTTTTACCGTGCTGATGCCCGGGGTGTCCTGCCAGTCTTCTAAAATACGTCCTTCGTCGTATGAAGCCGTGTATCCTAAGAGTCTCCTGGATAAGATATAAAGTTCATTTTCAACCGGAATGCTGGTATCCTGTCCCCCCTCTCGCTTATAAAACGAACTTAACTGAACCCAGGTATCAATGTTCCAGGGCGCGTGATATAAAAATTTTGATTCTGCACCTCCATCCAGGTCGCCGGGAAAGGCGTAAAGAAAAATCGGAGAGATCCCGTCTGCGCCGAATTTACCATAGGTAAGTTCCGAGGCCCGCTTGGCAGCATCAGCAGTCCTTAAAAGATAATTTTCAGCCAGAATTCCGCCCATTCTTCCAAGATATTCCTCCCGGGTTTCATCGGGGAGAATATTGTCCGGGTCAATACCCTCAAGCTCAATTTTTAATTTCTCCAGGTTATGTTCAGAAGCAGATAGATAATCAAAGGCAATTTGGGTGAAGGTGCCTGCAAGCCTGGCCGGCCGTTCAAAGGGAGCGTCTCCCTGCAATGGATGCTGTACCGCAGGTATGAACTCCTGCCCTGTGAGCATTGCCTGGCCTTCAAGTATGATTTCCCCATCAAGTTTTAAAACAGGTGTTACCAGGGCAGCACCTGGAGGGGTTAAATAAATACCGCCGTATCCTTCAATAATGCTTTGGTCAGCCGCTGTTGTCGGGATAAAATCAAGACAAAAGCGTTTGCCCGCGATTTCAGGCAGATAAACTTTTTTCTCTAAAAGAAGGGTCCTTTCATCATCAGCTTTAGTGAAGGAAAGGGTCACATTGACTTGGTGGGCATAGGTAATTTGGCTAAAGGCTGTTTTTTCTCCTGAAACTTCCAGATCCCTGGGCAGGGTGGCAGGCAGAATTGATGCGGTTCGTTTGACTAAAATTTGCTTGAATGGCACATCCTTCAGTGTTTTGCCCGGATGATGTTCATTCAGGTATTCCTGGATGTCTTCCTCAAAAAGCTCAATAGCTGTTCTTTGGTTAAACCGGGTAAGGTAGGCCTCAAAATCAAATTGGAATTGGGCAGGTATCTCACTGTTTGGAAATAGGTCGATTCCCGCTATTTCCCGGTATTCTTTGAACCAGGGGGCCAGCGGTACCCATCCTTCTTTTCCCTTGTCATTACCCCCTCGGTAGTTATCCAAAGAGACCCATGCTTCCACATAAACGATGTTTTGGTCGTCTAAGTGCACATACCGGGCCGGGGTACCTGAATACCTCAGCAGGGCCACAAGCAGGGATGAGGTATCCCAGGAGTTGCCTTTCCGGGTCACCAAGGTGCTTCGGGCATCCTTACGGGCGTCTGTGTATTCAATATATTCAATGTTTTCATATACCCAGTTGTAGATTTGTACTGGATCATAATCTAATTGGCTGCACAATGCCTGGATTTTTGTGGCAAATTTGATAAGGGAGGATTCCTCCAGATATTCCGGTTTTACCTCATAGGTCGCGGGCTGGTCGTCATATTGGGTCTGGGTGATTGTCTGTCCTGTCAACTGCACGAGATCCTGCTCATAATCCACCCCGCAATAACTGAAATTCACGCGTATGGAGGCATCGTGATTCCCCGGGGCATCTCCTGAATACTGAACCTGAAGGTTTTGGCTTTCGCCTCCGGAAAGAGAACCCGCCCCATTACCGCCGATGATGGTAAATTTATCCGCATCTATACCCGTAACCGTCATGCTGTTTATTGTAACAATATTAGGCCCGTTATTGAAAAGCTGACAGGCCTCCTCAACGGAGCTACCCTGGACAGCGAATACATCCAGGGTGGCACCGGTAAAATCCGGTGCCAGGCCGGCCAGTGTAATGCCCTCCACATATATATAATTTCGATTGTAGGTAATACCTTCGTAGGTAAAATTAACTTGCAGCCACGCTTTATGGGGCTGATCGCTGCCGGCCAGGGCATCGCCAAGATATTTGATATCAATATTTCTGGTTCCCCCTGCTGTGACACTCCCCTGTTCATCTCCTGCAAGGATTAAAAAGCGGCCTGAATCATCCCCGGTTCCAAACCCCTGGGACACCCCGTCAATAAAATATTCGTGCTGGTCGTCTCCCACTAGGCTAATGCTGTTTATGGTAAGTTCCTTGGAACCGCTGTTTTTGAGGCTGCAGGTGGTGTCAACCGGAACCCCAAGGTAAGTACTTGTTTTTGCATACGTAAAACCGTTCAAATCAGGTGCGTCTACAGTTTTACCCGTCAAAGGGATAATATCCCGGTCGTAAGTGATAAGGTCATAAGTAAAATTAACTGATATGGATGCACTATGATCCCCCACCACATCTGCCAGGTATTTTACTTTTATTTCCCGGGTGCCATTGGCAGCAATTGTGCCGCCTCCGTATCCGCTTACCAGTTCAAACCGGTTTTTGTCTGTCCCCGATAGTTTCATGCTGTTGATGGTTAAAGGTAAGGAACCTTGGTTTTTTAATTGGACGGTGCCCTCTCCACTCTGTCCCAAGGGTAGCA
>PIVS01001003.1 GCA_003353855.1 Desulfobacteraceae bacterium | reverse complement strand
TGATTCTGGGTATCAATCATTTTCAATCTCTAAAAGGTAGTCAGATGCAACATTGCCCATTGCCCTGAATATATTGCCCTTTATATGTTTATTTTGTTTATATAACTTTTCAAGCATCTGCCTGATCTCATCTCTTTTTGTCATATTTGCACTGGGGCAATTATTAACAAATTCCGGAAAACCAAACATTTTTGAAAATAAAACAACCTCTTTTTTCTCAACATATGCCAGTGGCCGGATTATATCAAGATCACCGTTGAAAAAAGATTGTCTGGGTTTCATGGTTCCGATTTTTCCGGAATAAAAGATATTGATAAAAAGAGTTTCAATAATATCATCTTTATTATGCCCCAGAGCAATCTTTTTACAGCCTTGTTCTTTAGCAATTTCAAACAGGCGGTTTCTTCTAAGCCTTGCACATAAGAAACAGGGATTTTCTCTGTTTTCAGTTGAGTGTGCCCTCACGCCATAATCTGTATGTTCGACCCGTAAAGGATAAAAATTTGTCCCCACATATCCTTCAAGTTCCTTGACAAAGGAATTTTCAAATCCCGGGTCAACATGCACAGGTATAATATCAAATTTTACCGGGGCTCTTTTTTGCAAAGAAAACAGGAGGTGTAAAAGTGTCTGGCTGTCTTTACCACCTGAAATTCCGACAAGTATCCTGTCTTTATCGGCAATCATGCCCCAGTCATGAATTGCCTTTCCGACCAGGTGATCCATTCTTTTTTTCAGACTGGCACTCAACCCTTTCTATTTTTTCCCCGATTCTTCTTTTCTGACGGCGACAACCCGTCCTGCGGCAATCTCTCTTAAAACCGTCACAACATCTTCATTGTTTGATGCTTTAACGAGCAGTTCGGCACCCTCCCGAACCTGGCGAATCCGTTTGGCAGCCAGATGAACAAGGGTAAAACGGTTATCAACATTTTTTAAACAATCTTCTATGGTTACTCTTGCCAAAATAATTTCCTCCAAATT
>PIVS01000467.1 GCA_003353855.1 Desulfobacteraceae bacterium | reverse complement strand
GGTCTCCAAGGTCTCGTCAAAAGAACTCTTTGCGGCATTTTCTGCTACACGACGGCGAAGTTCAAGAGAATAACGCTCAGGGGGAAAATTGAGCTCAGCATCCACTGGATGCAGACTTTACACAGCCTCTTGAAGATAGATTTAAAAAATCAAAGGAGATATCCGTTTGCAATGATATTATCCTGGCAAAATTTTCGAAATAATTAAAAAAGAAAACGATGTGCCCATTTAAATACAGCTATTTAGACTTGTTTCAGAAGAACCGCACCCATTTTAAAAGGCCGAAAAAGCTGCGATATAGATGTCAAATGCAGGACCATATTGTCAGCCGAAACTATTACTCATCAATTTTCACCTATTTGAATTACAGACTTCTTGCTGTTTGGGGTTTGATGGATAATTTTTACATATTTCTGGCCTTGCTTCATATATGCTACAAGAATAACTACCGTTATTCTCATTTAAGAAAAAACAATATCCGTTTTCCTTAAATTGTAAAAAATATCCTTCATCTGCTTTACCTTTTGAGTTTATAAACGTATCAAAATGTAATCTTGTCAGTAACTCTAACGAATTGATTTCATTTTTAGATAATTCTACTAAAGGGTAGTTTTTGCAACAGTCAGCACATTTTTTACATATCTCCGTTGATATATTATTCTCGACAACCATAACTCTCCCCTACTTCGTAAGGATCGGTTCGGCTATTATTCAATTATTTCTAAAATGGCCCTTTTTTTGCAACATGCAGTTCCAGAACAAGGGTCTGCTGAGTCGCGATTTCCTGAATAATAACCTGATCTGGATTATCAACCAGAGCTTGAGCAATGTACTGAATCAACTTTTTCATAACCTGTTTTTCTTTTTGTCTGTACGATGGTAGAAGGAAATACAATATGAACTTTTATAAGTATTGCGATTATTATTTAAATTCTGGGGAAATGTGTCCAGAAAGACTTTTCTTATGGTACAAAATTATTATTCTGGGCGATTCAATCAAATTGGTACAACGTTTTTTGCACATGGGCCCTTCTGACCCTCCCCGATATCAAATTCTACTTTCTGGCCTTCATCAAGCGTTGCATAGCCCGTAGTCTTGACATCAGAATGGTGCACGAACAGATCTTTCCCATCATCGTCTGGAGCTATGAAACCATAACCTTTGTCTGAATTGAACCATTTTACTGTACCCGTGCTCATAACGTATTTCTCCTTGTCTGGTTGATATTAGCTTTATTGTAGTTGATCCTCCCCCAGTTTTGCGGTCCTTAGTCAAGCCCGTGTAATGGATATTAAGGAGACGAAAATATAAAACACTTTTGAAATTCAGGTCAATTTGGATGAAATTCTAATATTCTATATTGTGGTGTAAGGCAAATATATAAGGAGAAGACATAACCAAATTAATAAAGCCTTCAGTAATTTATATACTTCATAAAAATCATAGTACCACAAATCGTGATGCAAAATAAATAAATTGTCAAAAAAAGATGGCTCATGTTGCGTTTCGGGGTCTTTTGGAATTTGGTGAAAAAAACAAGCTTTGACTTGTATATATCTTGTAATATGAGGGAACACCCTATGTTCCACCGGATTCCATTTTGATGTACAGGGTGGGTAGTGGGCAACCCTTATCTCCACTCCAATTTCATCTGAAAGATTCTGTAAGTCTTCTTTGAAAATGTAATGCCGAGATGAATTGCTGCCGCCTCCGTCTGCCAGCATAAGAATTGAAGTGCAATTTGGATATTCAAATTGACCATAGGATACCCACTAAAGTTTTATCGAATCACAGGCAAATTCACTTGTATCCTTGCTAACACCGATGTTCACATAAGCCCTATTACATTTTAAATCATAAATGGTGTGGGGAATTACTATTCCATCAGCAAGGTATGGAAAATCATGATCATATACTTCAAGAATGCCAGTATTATAGACGTGTCCATCACGGTATAGGTTCCCTAAAAGCTCTTTTTTTTTGAGTCCACACTGATCACAGGGTTGCCTTCTGCAAGATATCAGTCTTTTAACTTTGTAATATTTTCAAACTGCTCGTTACGATTTTTCGAAGATCCAATAGCTTTGTTTTTAAAGGCCTTACGCTTGACAAAACTATGTTTTTTCAACAATTGTCTTAACGACAGTAACACTGATGCTGATTCCTTCCTCTTTCATTTTTGCTGCAACCGAGGAGACGGATAATGTATGCTATTCCACCTCGTGGTAACTTTAAGGCCTCTATTGCTGCATACGCTCGCCTGTCTTTTTCTGATAGGTTGGAATAAGTATTTTTGATGTGTTTTTTAATTTCAGCAGAGTATGGTGACAATAATTTTGGGCCAGGTTTAGTATCTTTTTGCATCAGCGGCGTCTCATTTAATTAGTGGTTTGAGCATCGCCATGATTATTTCATATTAGTTATAAAAAATATAGTTTTTTATAATATCCTGTTATTTAAAGTAATTTCGCCCACTTGATTGAATTTTCATTCCTAACAAAAATTAAATAAAAAAATAATTCTCACTTTTTATGATTGTTTTGATTATATGTCAAAGCAGCAAAATATCATCTGGATAGATCCTACAGGCACTGGCAAGACAGGGCTTGCAACAGCATTTCTTACCCAGGCAATAAATAAGGGTTACCGGGGGAAGTTTATTTTGTTCCCGGAACTTGTGGAGATTCTTTACCAGTCCCTGGCCGATCATTCAGAAAAAAAAGGTTTTAAAGACCTTTGCAGCCTATGATTGCTTGTTGATCGATGAAATCGGCCTCGTCGAGATCGACCCTGTACAAGTTGGTTTATTTTTTAGCCTGATGCACGAAAGGCATAAGAAAAAAAACACTTTGATTACTTCCAATCTCGGGTTTGATCAATGGGGCTCTTTTTTAAAAAATACTCAGCTGACCGCAGCTCTGGTCGATCGATTAACTGAAAACTGCCATGTCATTAATATGAAAGATTGTAAAAGCTTGAGGACTAGCCTTGATCAGCAATAATTTTTTTGAAGAAATCAGGGAAAAAGTTGATGCAGTAAGAGATATCGAGCTTGGTACCTTACTGCAATGCTTTGGAAGTATCAAAGACCATCAGGACAGGGCAAAATGGCACACCCGTCAAGGGATAATTTTTTTAAATGGTTCGAAATTCATGAATTTGCCCCGGGGAACAGGAGGGGGCGGTGCCATTAACCTTCTTATCTATTTAATTTATTTACAAGGGATTGGTTTTAAAGATGCCGTACTATGGCTCTATAATCACTTCTCATCCTCTTTTGTACAAAAAACCTGCCCAATCAACTCATATCCCGCAAAACAAAGATTAAAACTTCCCCAAAAAGAATGCAAAAAATTGCCGCAGGTTATGCGATACCTCATTAAGAGCCGATGCCTTCCAGAAGAATTTATAAAAAATGTAAGAGAAATGGCGCTTTGCGAATCAGCCGTTGATGCAGTATCCTGTGCTGTGCTTTATCCTGAATACACTGGCATATCAACTTCGGGCGCAACAGCAAATCGCGTATGGTTACAAAAATTTATAGCAAACGGTTGTAAAATATACTGCGGATTTGATGCCGATGAAACCGGCGATATTATGGCAAATAAAATGATCGAGCAGTACCCGTCAATCAAAAGACTTCGGCCACCCAAACATGACTGGAATGAGGTGCTTCAAAGCATCGCCTCTTAAACCCACCTCATTTTTTGTTCGAAAACACTCCCCCCCCCCATTTTATAAAAAAAAACTACTTGGAAAAGAAAAAATGCTTTCTGAATGGATTGTGCTGTGAACCAACGGATCAATTTATCCGAGCGAAACTGTATCAATTTATGTGAGCGCTGATATGGTTGACATAGACAAACGCAAAAATAAACTGCGGGAACGCTTGATGACCCTCCCCGGGATACATCTTAGCGCTCTTTCAAGAGCGGATACACAAAACTCACTATCCATGGTGATTGAAAGCTCCCAGGAGAGGACATAACGACTATGCCAGTCCATGACTGCTGTCAAATAAACGAATCCG
>PIVS01001002.1 GCA_003353855.1 Desulfobacteraceae bacterium | reverse complement strand
ATTTCCGCTTTCAGTTCAAAGGGATTTTCCCCATAATCTCTGACCAGCAGGTCGGTGATTTTCTTTTCTTCCTTTTTCATGAAAAACTGGATGGTGGAGGTGGAAACCTTCAAAGGATTAACAGCACAATGGTCGGCCACATATTCGCCCACGATCATGCCGGCCACAACGGTTTCCGCCACTGAGTTTCCCCCCAGACGGTTGAACCCGTGCATATCCCAGCAGGCAGCTTCACCGGCGGAAAACAATCCCTTCATGGTGGGGCTTTCACCGGTTGCACGGGTTCTCACCCCGCCCATGGAATAATGCTGGGTGGGCCGAACCGGAATATATTCTGTAACCGGGTCAATGCCTAAGAAATATTCACATATCTCTTTTACTTCCCTCAGGTTTTTTTCAATGTGTTTGCGTCCCAGCAAAGTGATATCCAGCCATAGGTGATCTCCGTAACGAGACGATACCCCTTTGCCTTTTCTCATGTGCTCGGTCATGCGGCGGGAGACAACGTCCCTGGATGCCAGTTCTTTCTTGTCCGGCTCATAGTCGGGCATGAACCGATACCCGTCCTTGTCAAGGAGCAGACCGCCGTCGCCCCGGCACCCTTCAGTGGTCAGAATACCCACGGGCACAATGGCGGTGGGGTGAAACTGAACCGCTTCCATGTTCCCCAGGGTGGCAATCCCTGTTTCAAGGGCAATGGCCGTTCCGATACCCTCGGAAATCACCGCGTTGGTGGATACAGAATAGAGACGGCCATATCCGCCGGTGGCAATTGTGGTGGCCTTGGCAACATAGGCAATAAGCTCCCCTGTGATCAGGTCCCTGACAATAGCACCATTACAAACCCCGTCTTCATGGATCAGGGAAATGGCTTCTTTTCTTTCATGGACCGGGATCTCCATCTGGATGGCCTTATTATCCATGGCATAGAGCATGGTATGACCGGTACCGTCGGAGGTAAAACAGGTTCTCCATTTTTTGGTAC
>PIVS01000466.1 GCA_003353855.1 Desulfobacteraceae bacterium | reverse complement strand
TTTTCCTCTCCGCCAAACTTAAATTCATACCCGTTTCTTTTCCCGCAAATTGGGCATGTGATTGTTAATGCCATTCTTTTCTCTCCTTATGCCTAATTGCGGCTAATTATCTGGGCTGTAATTCACAAGCGCTGCGGTTTCACCCATGAGCTTGTGCTCTTGATATCGTTTCAGAGCAAAGGGTTTCAATATTTCAGGACAGTTATTGGTTGCCATGAAAGAGGCCATGTGCTTCCCAACGGCGGAACAGGATTTGAATCCGAAATAGCCCCAGCCGCAGTCCATGAAAAATCCTTCGACCTGTTCGTTACCGTCCATGATGGGTGCCATATCCGGTGTCATATCCGCAAGTCCTCCCCAGATTCTCATGAAGCGAACCCCCCGTAGACAGGGTAGAAACTCAGAAAGGGCCTCGGCCTGGTGTTTTATATAATGGGCCGTATTCAAGGTGGTATAGTTTGGCCATGGGTCCATGTGGGCACCGGTTGCAATCTCACCCTTCAGGGTCTGGTTGGCATAGCAGTGGTAGGCCCCGGAAGAGACCACATGATCCAGAACAGGTTTTAAGGGCTGGGTCACCATTGCCTGGATGGTCAAAACACTGATGGGCAATTTGATTCCCATCATCTCATAAATCAGAGCTGCTGAATAACCCCCGGCTGAGACCAACACCTGTTTTGTGTTAATTATGCCACGGTTGGTGGTAACGGAAGTGACCCTGCCGTTCTGGGTACCAATCCCTGAGGCTTCTGTCTGCTGGTGAATTTCAACACCTCTTTTGGCAGCTCCCCTGGCAAGTCCCCAGACCACGGCATCATGGCGGACAACCCCCCCGGGAGGATGGAACATGGCCCCATGAATTGGAAATTTAATATCCTCTGAAATATTCAATGCAGGAACCAGTTCCTTGGCCTCTTTTGCATCGATAAGACGGCTTTCTACTCCATGGAACTGGGCTGTGGCAATGGTCATCCTTGCGGCTTTCATGGCAGCTTCTGAATGCATGAGATTGAGGTTGCCGCAATTGTTAAACATTAAATTATAATCCAGTTCCTTGGTCAGAACCGGCCAGAGATCAAGGGCTTCCTTATAAAGAGGAACGTTATGCTGTGTTCGTTGATTGGCACGAACAATGGCCGTATTCCTTCCGGCACCACCAAATCCGATATAGTTTTTCTCTATAATCGCTATATCAGTGATGCCATGTTCCTTTGCAAGATAATAGGCGGTTGCCAGGCTATGAAGCCCGCCGCCTATTAATACAACGTCATAACTAGATTTAAGCTTGGTCTTTTTTCCCCACATGGGTTTGTTTTTCAGAAACATTGGCCTTCTCTTAAATTATGGATTGTTGTCAAATTATTATATATCCATCACTACTTCATGAAAGAAATCATGTCAACAACATTTTATCGAAATGATAGTATTTCTTTCACGATAACTTGACAAACCCGCGCCCATCCTATAAAGTCCTATAAAATTAAATAATTATAAATATTTTGTACCCATATCTTTATGGCATAAAAACAATAAACAGGTCAGATATACTATGAATGATCCAGCATCACATCCTGTCATCAACGACATTTCAAGCAAACTCGACTCCCTGACGCCCAAGGCCCAGGCCCTGGGGACCTATATCATACAAAATCCCTCCAAGGCTGTTTTTATGACCACAAAGGAGCTGGCTGAAACCTGTGACACCAGCGAAGCTACAGTGGTTCGATTTGTCAGCACAATTGGCTACAAGGGATATTCCGATTTCCAGGGGGCATTAAAGGATTTTGTCAACACAGGGCTTTCCCTTCCTGAAAGAGTTGCCATCAAAGGCATCAAAGAGCAGGGAACGGATCGCCTTCATATGGGTATTACAGAAGAACTGAACAACCTGAAATACCTGTATGAGCATATTAACATTGAGACGATGAACCAATTTGTTGACCACCTTGAAAAAAGAGATACCGTATATGTGGTGGGATCAAGACTCTCCTATACATTTGCCTATTATTTGGGCTGGTCCCTGACCAAGATTCGAAAAGGAATTCACATCATCAAAGGCAGTGACAGCACCTCCTTTGACATGCTGGCCAATGCCCCGTCGGACAGCCTGGTGATCTTAGCCGCCACAACGAGGTATCCCAATGAACTGCTCAAATTAAGCAAGATGATCCGCCGCAGCAACCACACCCTGCTCACCATGACAGACAGCAATCTTGCTCCCATGATCCAGTTTGCCGACCTGTCCCTTGTGGTCCCCTCCTTGTCCATCCCTTTTATCGGCAATGTGTCCGGCATGCTTACGGCGATCCAGTATATTGTTCAGGAACTGGCCGGCCGAAAGGGAGAAGAACTGGCAGAGTACCAGAAACAATTGGAACAGGTTTACCTGGAAAACGATATCCTGTTTAACCTTGATCCAAAATAAAAAGAATTTAACAAAGTTCAAAAGCAGTCAGAGCGGTTGCAAGTGCCATCGCCTTGCGGCATGGTATCATTAGCCATGACAACCATGGGGCACTATGGTATATTTGATGGCACAAACAAGATAAACATCACCAAGGACAACCCCGATTGAATTATGGGAAAGGGGTGCGAAAGGAAAAAAGATTGTTTGGATTAAAGGAATATACCTTTGCCCGCAGCCTGGAGCAGGCCGACAAATTGCTGCATGGGGAAAAAGGCAATGTCATTCTTGGCGGGCTGCTCTGGATGCGCATGGGCAGGAAAAACCATCACACCGGCATCGACCTGTCAAAATTAGGCCTGGATCAAATCACACAAACCGAAGACAAGGTTGAAATAGGCTGCATGACCACCCTTCGGCAGATTGAAACCAGTCAAATACTGGGGAGCTGTTTTGGAAACATTTTAACCGATTCGGTCTCCCATATTGTGGGGGTCCAGTTTAGAAATTGTGCTACCATTGGCGGCAGCGTGTTCTCCCGATTCAATTTTTCAGATATTTTAACTGCCCTGCTGGCCCTTGAAACCCAGGTACACCTATTCCGGGGAGGCACCCTCCCCCTGGAGACCTTTATTACCCTTCCGCCTAAAAAAGATATTTTAATAAAGCTGACCCTTAAAAAAAAGGCCTGGAAAACCAATTACCAAAGCCATCGAATGACGGCAACGGATTTTCCTGTGCTGGCGGCAGCTGTCACCTATGGTGAAGACCAATGGCGAATTTGTCTGGGGGCCAGACCGTCAAGAGCTATTCTTGCTGAAAAGGCCGCGGCCCTGCTGCCGGAAAAACCCGATGAAAAACAGATTGGGCTGGCCTGCGAACAGGTGGTGGAAGAGCTGTCATTTGGCAGCAACCAGAGGGGGACAAAGGAATATAGACAACTTTTGGCGGGAATACTGGTAAAAAGAGGAATTGAGGACATATGCAGATAAATTGTACCATCAATTGTACCATCAATGGGAAACCATATACCCGGCAGATTGAACCTGATCTTCTTTTAATTGATTTTCTGAGGGAGCTTGGATTTTTAAGTCTCAAGCAAGGCTGTGATACAACCAATTGCGGGTTATGCACGGTGTGGGTGGATGGAACCCCCAGGCTGTCCTGTGCAATTCTTACGGCAAGTATTCAAGACAGGCAGATCACCACCATCGAAGGGGTGGAAAAAAAAGCAGCAGCCTTTGGGCAATTTTTGGCAGATGAAGGGGCGGATCAATGCGGATTCTGCAGCCCGGGCTTTATCATGACTGTACTGGCAATGGAAAAGGAACTGACTAATCCCAGTGAAAAAGAAATCAAACAATATCTTTCCGGGAACCTCTGCCGCTGCACAGGATACGTAAGCCAGATGCGGGCCATCAATAAATATCTTCAGATCACATCCCAAGACCCTATCTCAAGACAAAGAGAAGGGAAAGGGGATCTCACATGAAAATTGTAAATACGCCTGTCCCCAAACTGGATGCCATGGCGCTTACCACGGGCAAGCCGGTGTATACCGATGATATTGCCCGAAAAATTGTCTCATTGTCAAGGTGGTCAGAAGTCCCCATGCCTTTGCGAAAATT
>PIVS01000465.1 GCA_003353855.1 Desulfobacteraceae bacterium | reverse complement strand
GCACCGGACTGAACTGCAACGCGAAGTTCTCCGCGTTTTACAATCTCAGCTATCGTCCCTGCAAAGCTGACACCTGAAAAGAATACAGTCAAAAACAGGGCGAGAACCAATGATAAAATTGCATTTTTCTTCATTTTTTTCTCCTTTTGGGGTTGTTGTGTATATTTCCAACGCCTCTGATTTTTAATCCAGAACCGTTGTTTCCTCCTTAATCTGTATGCCTCTTTCTTTAAGGCTGTTCATAAAATCTTTCGCAGGGATATGCGTCAGGGGGGAAAGCAGGCCTTTGTCCCTGATATCGCCTCTGGCAATCATCCGCGCAACAATGGCTGCTGTACAGCCCACTCCTTTGCTCATGGCCATGATTCCTGTTTCAAGATCCCTTTCAATGAGCATGGTACTGGTAAACCGGATTCTCTTTTTGTCTTTTATCCCTTCAAATACATTGATCATGGCCGTCAGGTCTTTTTCATCTGCCTGGTATTCCAGCTTAGGGCCCAGGAATTTATCAAGGAAATCCAGGGGGGTGACCTTGCAGTCAAACCCTTCTACCTGGTGATCATCTAAAAATCCTAGTTGCTTCATAGGCCTCCAGAAGGCGCTCCATCCGGGCCATCGAAGAGAGTAACGGCCGGTTTCCACAATGGTGTCGGTGATGCCCATAAAATTTGTAAAATGAACGGCATCGCCGTTGGGAATGGCTTCAAGTGTTCCGAGCCCGGGGAACTCAACAGGGTGGATGAATTCTTCGTCATGCTGGTTCATGGCGGGAACCTCAACTATTTTCCCGTCCCGAATAATCCGGCCCTCCCGCATGGTTGAACTCAACACCCCTTTCCATATCCATGACCGCTTATAGTTTAATGGATTGGTACAGGCTTTTTTTTCAGGAAAACCGCCGCAATACGAGTTGATTACATGGAGTTCGTCAAACCGGGTCCGGGCATCTCCGTAAATTACAAGATCAATTCCGGGGTCCAGGCCGCATTCGGGCATAATTGCGATACCGGTTGCCTTTGCCCGGTCGTTCAGATCTCCCGTATCTTTTGCATAATTGGTGTTGACCACATCAACACAGGTTTCAAGAGCCGCCTCGTAAACGAACTCCTTGAAATCCTTCGGGAGAAGGTCGATCACAATATCCACCTTTTCATAAAGGCCTACCAGTGATGCCTTATCCCTGGCATCAATCTTCACGGTTGAGATTTTGCTCATATCTGTAAACGGTTTTATTTTTTCAAGGGCATCAAATCGGATGTCCGCACAGATGATTTGGGTGATATGGGGATCGGAGGCCAGATCGTAAAGTGTGGTTCTTCCCTGGATACCGCATCCGCCGAGAACAAGAATTTTCATGTGTCCCTCGCAGTAGTCTTTAATGTGTACATACGTCGGCTGCAAATCCCTGTTCGGGATTGCATCTATTTATATCTTTATAAACAATTGTTCAAATGTGGTTCTCACATGTAGCTTCATCAGATTACCGGCCTTTTCTTCATTCCGGTTTTCAATGGCCCTTGCAATTTCCATGTGCTGGCGTGGCCCTGTCACCTGTCCGTCCGATGTCAACCCGCTGTAATATTTATCAAAAAAGAAGACGTAGGCGTTTGATCTCCAGAACGCATGCCGGCAATACTGTTCAAGGTATTTGTTCTGACTGATCCTGGCGATGCTTAAGTGAAATTTCTCATTGATGTTCACATAATTCAGTTTGGCCTCATGGGTACCGGGGTCTTCAACAGCAGTTTCCTTTTCGATGAGGCGGTATAGGTCCTGAACGTCTTTCTCCGTTGCATACCGTGCGGCAGACGCAGCCGTGACGCCTTCGAGATGTTCCCTTGCATAGAATACATGTCTTGCATCTTCAGGTGTCGGGGAGGGGATGAAGCAGCCTTTTTTCTTCTTTTTATCCAGGAAACCTTCTGCTGTGAGTTGACCCAAGGCAAGCCTGACTGGAGTTCTGCTAAGCCCTAATGATTTGGCAAGCTCGGTTTCAAGGAGGAAATCACCCGGCTTAAAATGATTTTCAAGAATCAGATTTATGATTGCTTTATATGCAAATTCATCTAAATTCGTTTTTGCCATTGACCCTCCTTTGAGAAAACATTAATGTACACATAAGTTAAGCGTTGCCCATTGTCAATCTTTTTTAAACACTTAAGAAAGAAATCGATCTGGATTAAAGGAAAGCAACATGAGCGCAAATAAAGAAGTCATCATCATCGGCGGGGGTGTCATCGGCCTTGCCTGTGCCAATTACCTTATTGATAAAGGTGCCCGCGTAAGGATCATTGAGAGGGACAAAGTCGGTCAGGGTGCCTCCCATGGGAATTGCGGACTCCTCTGTTTCAGCGATGTGATTCCCCTGTGTTCTCCGGGGGCGGTCAGCAATGAGTTGGTGAAAGCCCTCAAAAGGCAATCTGCCCTTTCAATAAAACCCTCATTCGATATGGGGCTTTGGGCCTGGCTTTTTAAATTTGCCTCAAAGTGCAACCGGAACCATATGAAGGCGGGGGCAAGGTCAAAATACGAAATTGTGAAGTATTCCGTCCAATTGTTTGACACCTTGTTTGCAGGGGAACCCATGCCCTGTGATTTTGAAAAGAAGGGGCTGCTCATTGTTTTTAAAAACAAAGAAAATTTTGAAAACTACGGGGAAACCAACAGGTTCCTTGAGGCATATAACATGGGGGCAAAACGAATTGACAGAGACCAATTGCAGGAACTTGAACCCGCCCTTTCCGACGGAATGGCCGGGTGTCTGCCCGACCCACCCCTGCGCGCTCTCAGAACGGAAAATGGTGGTTACTCCCTGGAAAAGCGGTTACCGCATGGGAGGGACCATGGAATTTTCAGGGTACAATGATTATTTGAATCCCAAACGTCTGTCATGGTTGATTGAAGGTGCTAAAGCGTATTTAAAGGAGCCCATGGGTCATCCGGTTGTAGAAGAATGGGCTGGTCTTCGCCCCATGACCTACGATGATCTGCCCATCATTGACCGGGCACCCGGCCATGAAAATCTGGTGATTGCAACCGGTCACGGGATGCTGGGGCTGACCCGGGCAACGGGAACGGGAAAAATTGTATGCGATCTGATTTATGACCAGGAAACGCAGATCGATATCAAGCCGTTTGGAATGGACCGGTTCCGATTATGAGATCGTTAACCTGAGGCCGGGCCGGTTTTGTACCGGCCCGGCGAAGTATTTAAAGAAAATGACCGTAGTGAAGGGTCTGATTGATCAAATGATGCTTGAGTGTGTCTATATTCTTTTTTTCACGGATGACATACCGGTAGATTCCGGCATTGGTAATATCGCCGATGAACAGGGCGCCGATCAGCCGTGTGCCGTCCTTACTGAACACAATTTTCCGGAAGGTGTTTCCGGTCCTGTCAGTATACACCTTAAGATCCTTGTCCCGGGTATGGACAACTCCCATGGCCACAAAAGGTTCACAGACCGTATATTTATCCGCTGAGATGCCCCTGTCCAGTTCTATTCCGGTGCCTTTGATAAAGTCTGTATTGGGAATCACCCCCTTACCCACACAGATCATCTGGCAGGGCAGTTTCTTCCCGTTATTAAGGGCCACGGCAGTTATTCCGTTTTTGTCCGTGACCACCCCGGTGGCAGAGCACCCAGTCATGATCTCAAGCCCTGCATTATCCAGTGCCTCCCTGACCAGAAAGGCATCTTCAGGGTCTGACACATATCCCGGGTAGATATGAGCATACTGTGAGTATATTATGGCTACTTCTCTAACAAGTCCAGGGGGATGAGAAAAAAGGCAGATGCTGATGATACAATCCCTGCAATCTTACCAAATGATATGTCCTCCAACGAAGCAAGACAGAACTGGGCTCGGTTAATTCAAAAAATTTATGAGGTCGATCCTCTTGTTTGCCCAAAATGTCAGGGCCAAATGAAAATAATCTCTATCATAGATGATTTTGAAATAATAGATAAGATTTTAAAACATTTAAATCTTTGGGATATTCGTAACCATGATCCGCCTGAGGTAGAACCTGTT
>PIVS01000047.1 GCA_003353855.1 Desulfobacteraceae bacterium | reverse complement strand
ACCTGCATGGCGGCTCCGAGGGGCCTACCCTCATCTCCTGTGCAGCAAGACACAGTTTTATGTGGCTTTCATAAAAGCCACCCTACTGCGCCGTCGTGGCGCACAATCATCTGCATACCGGACAAAATGATGACTGCGTCTTTCCAGTTCCTTGTCAAGATCATCGAGGAGTATATTAGCGAGCAGCGATGAAAGTGGGCCACCCTGGGGTACGCCGGTTGGCGTTGCCTGAAGGCAACCATTAACCACAACACCGGCCCTGGGATATTTACCGATAAGCTTAAGCACTCGCTTATCCTGTATCTGGCGGGATATTCTAACCATCAAGACATCGTGATTAACTTTGTCGAAAAATTTCGATAAGTCGGTATCTACGGCCACAGTGTAACCCTGTCCGATGTACTGTTTTACCCGCCTGACACCATCATGAGCCGATCTGCCAGGATAAGAACGTGAACTTTCACTACACAACCGCAGCATTTACCCTGTCCCCTGAATCCTGGGCTTCGACATGTTGCACCATAGAGGGCAGACCTGCTGGCTTACCAGGAGACCAGGCCTTATATGCTGTTTCTGTTCGTCGGCTCATAGCTTTGCACTCCAACTTCCTTCGGACGGTCCCTCGCGGTTTTGCCCTTGTTTTCGGCTAACACTTTTGCTAATGCTATATGCATCAACAGGATTCACGTATAGGGGACTTGCACCCCATAAGTTCACGCCCATGCCGGGCGTACACAAGGAACTGGACCGGACACCGATCAATCAAGTTACGAAGCTCTTTGGCACAAACTGCCAGTCCTGATTTGTCTGACTGGTCTTGTAACCGATAGAGCTCGGGGAAAAAAAGACAATCATCTTCCATGTGAAGTTTACAGACTTCACAACCAGATCTGCCGGCACATTTTTCAAATATCTTTAGGGCAAATTTTTCAGCAGTTGGATTCATACGTTGTCACCATCATCAGATCCGAATCGTGAAAAAATAAAGAAGGACCCCAGTAAAAAGAAACCCGGGGAACAAAAGAGCCACAATGGCACAACCCTGAAAAAAATTGTTGATCCTGATTATGTCAAAAAGATACCGGTGGATAAAACCACTCTACCTGATGGCAAATATAAAGATGTGGGCTTTGAGTCCAGACAAATGATTGATATCGACATCTCACGGGTTGAATGTCATCGCAAGCGGTTCAAAGCAAGATCGATTCTTTGAGCAATCTTATCAAATTTATTGCCGGATATTAATGATGAAGGCGCAATCCAGCTTGCACCACAGGCCACCACTTTTTCAAAATCAAGGTAATCATTCATATTATCAGGATTAATTCCTCCTGTCGGCATCAACCGAATGTCCCTGTATGGCCCGGCAATGGCCTTTAGATACTCAATTCCACCGGATGCCTGTGCCGGATAAAATTTTACCAGTTTGATACCCTTTTCTAACGCGGCCTCAATAAGTGTTGGAGAATCTATCCCGGGAATGATCGGAATTTTGTTTTTGATGCAATAATCCACAACGGTTGGATTGAATCCAGGAGCCACTACAAAATCAGCCCCTGCTCTTTTAGCAGCATCCACCTGATCTATGCTGAGGATGGTTCCTGCCCCGATACACAGATCAGAATGTTTTTTTCTAATCAGCCGGATAGATTCTTCTGCTGCATCCGTTCTAAAAGTAATTTCTATCAAAGGCAGTCCATTTTCTTTGAGTGTATCAGAAAGCATTACCGCCTTTTGAGGGGTGTGACTCGTTACAACAGGTACCAGTTTATATTTGGATAGTTTTTGAAAAATATTTTCCATGGTTTTATTTTTTTAACGGATAAGGCTGTTTGGGAATATTACCCATTTTTATGGAGATTTCATTGGCACATTTATGAACATGTTCAGACATCTCAGCCCATGTCAAATCCGGATGTACGGTGATATCCCATGCAAGACTCATGGATGCAATCACCCGATCCCGATAATCAAAAATGGGGGCACCAACACACCGTGTTCCCACTTCATTTTCTTCATCATCAATGGACCACCCCTGCTTTCGGATTTGACGAATTTCTTTCATCAAGGCATCAAATGTCATTAGCGTTTTATCGGTTAACTTTTCAAACGGATTGGTAGCATACAAAAGTTCAATCTCCTTATCACGTAACCCCGAGAGCAGGGCTTTGCCTAAAGAGGTTGCATACAATGGCCGGCGACGGCCAATGATTTTATATCTGCGCAAACTGTCATAGGTTTCAACTTTATCAATATACACCACCTCATGCCCATCTCTGATGGCCAAAAAAGAGGTTTGTCCGGTATGTTTTGTCAGTCGATGTAAAAACGGCTGGGCTTCTGTCTTTAATTCAAGACTATTCAAATACAGACTTGCCAGCTCAATAAATCCTAACCCCAGTCGATAGTTTCCTGTTTCTTGTGATTTTTCAATATAACCGCGCTCCCGCATGGATGATAGAATGCGGTGTACGGTACTTTTATGCAAATCAAGTTTAAGACCGACTTCGGTCATGGTCAACCCACGGGGTTTCACAGAAAGAAGTTCAAGAATATCAAATGCCCGGTCGATTGACTGTACACTCATTTCTCCTCCAATAGCAGTTTGTGATGAATCTGTGTTTTGTGCTCAGTATCTTTTCAGTTTTTTCAAATGCGGTTCAGCACATTCAAAATGTGCCCATATTCTATCGGGCAAGCCATCCTCCGTCAACAGCTAAAGTGAATCCATGTACGTAGTCTGCGGCATTGGACGCAAGAAAAACCACCGCCCCCTGAAGGTCTTCCGGGTTCCCCCAGGCTCCGGCAGGAATACGCTCAAGGATCTGCCGGTTACGGCCTGGATCATCCCTTATGGGTTGTGTATTTGCCGTGGCCATATACCCCGGTGCAATGGCATTCACATTGATGCCACGGGAAGCCCATTCACAGGCAAGGAGTCTTGTCAGCCCGAGAACACCACTTTTACTTGACGTGTATGAAGGGACTTTAATACCACCCTGGAACGAAAGCATGGATGCAATATTAATTATTTTCCCCTTTTTTTTGTGTTCAACAAAATGCTTTGCTATCGCCTGACAAAGAAAAAAGAGCGTTTTTAAGTTGACATTCATGACATCATCCCAGTCTTTTTCACTGAATGTCAACGCATCATTGCGACGGATGATTCCGGCATTATTGACCAGGATATCTATAGTGCTAAATGCCTCGACCGCCTGGTTCATAATTAAATCAACAGAATCAATATCAGACAGATCCGCTTTAATACCTAAGAATCTGCGATCCAGACTTTCAATGTCACCGGCGTTTGTGGGAGGGGTGCTGTTATACACACCCACAATATCAGCCCCTGCCTGGGCAAGCCCAAGCGCCATTGCCTGACCCAGGCCGGTGCTGCTCCCGGTAACAATGGCGGTTTTGCCGGTCAAGTCAAATTGAGTAAGTATCATTAAAACTCCTTTTATTATCCTATGTCCGACATGGGTACGCTGTCCATATCGGTAAATGTCTGATTTTCGCCTGCCATGCCCCAGATAAAGGTATAATTGCTTGTTCCGGCACCCGAATGAATGGACCAGCTTGGTGACAATACCGCCTCTTGATTTCTCATGACAATATGGCGGGTTTCTGATGGTTGACCCATTAAGTGAAAGACAACCTGATCCAGATTCATATTAAAATAAAAATAGGCTTCCATCCGTCTTTCATGGGTATGCACCGGCATGGTATTCCAGACACTTCCTTTCTCCAAGGTTGTCACTCCCATTACCAGTTGACACGTTTTTATCCCATCAGGATGAAAGTATTTTCTGATATTTCTTTTGTTACTGTTTTCAACTTCCCCCAAATGATCCGGTTCGATATCCTCAAAAGATACGGCTGTTGTTGGAAAAGATGCGTGTGCCGGGGCGCTGTTTACATAAAATTTTGCAGGATTTGCAGTCTCATCGCTTGCAAAAGAGATCTGTTTTGATCCTTTACCCAGGTATAAACCATCCTTAAACCCCATGGAATAGCTTGTTCCATCAACGCTGACGATTCCGGACCCGCCGATATTTATAACACCCATCTCCCGCCTTTCAAGAAGATAGTCCGCACCAATTATACTTTTATCGGTTTCAAGCGCCAAGGGCGAATCCGGACAAATACCGCCAACAATCAAACGGTCGTTGTGGCTGTATACCAGCTTGGTTTTACCCAGCAAAAATAAATTATCGATAAGAAAGTGCTTTTTTAAAGCCTTGCTTGTCATGGACATCGCATGGTCAGGGTGTACAGCATATCGCACTTGCATAAACAATTATCTCCTATTAAGTTTTTCCATTGCATAAACGATTTTTTCCCTTGTGGGAATCGGTGCAACACATCCGATCCCTGTGGTTGAGAGTGCCGCAGCAGTACCGGCGAAACGCATGCAGTCGTCAAGGGAGCTGCCCGTGACATTCTCTGCCAGAAAAGCACCGCAAAAGGTATCGCCTGCGCCTGATGCATCGACCGGCTCAACAGGATACGGATCGAAATAATCCATTTTCATTCCATGGGCCAGTAATGCTCCTTTTTCACCGAGTTTCAAAACAATAGTTTTTGTTCCCAAGGTCAGATAAAAATCCGTAATATCTTCCGGAGTTTTCAATCCTGTTAAAAGACATGCATCATCAAAACTCGGAAAGAAGATGTCTGTCTTTGGTACCGTGGCATGAATCATGGCCCTTGCCCGGTCAAGATCCCAGAGATCGGTTCTCAGATTCGGGTCATAGGACACAAGTGTTTTAGATTCATTGGCAATGGCAAGCGCTTTGGAACTGGTATCACAGGCACTGATACTGATCCCTTGGGTGATCCCGGATAAATGAAAAATTTTTGCATTTCTGATGGCATCAACCGGGAGAATTTCAGGGGTCATTCTGCTGGCAGCTGAATTTTTTCTAAAATAGGTAAATTCGTGTTTTCCATTGTTTCTCGAGATAAAATAGATCCCTGTTTTATACTGGTCTGTCTGATCAACCGCTGCAACATCAACCCCTTCTTTTTTCCATAAAGCCATTAGCGCCCTGCCAAAAGGGTCTGTACCAATAGAGGTTATATACCGGACCTTACCGCCGGACCGTGCGACAGATACAGCAAAATTTGATGTATCTCCTCCAAAGCCCTGAACAAAAACATTGCCATCACAGAGATCTCCTTCTGTTGACGCACTGAATTCGATCAGAGGCTCTCCAAGTGTTATTATTTCCGGATTCATTCAACTCCTGTGTTTGTGGATAATTTGCAATTCGTAAACTGCCGGAATTCATTGATCATTGCGCGAATGGAATACACAACCATTATACTGCCTGAAATGGGCATACACACGTATAAAAATCTTTTTGAAACATTAAGTGCCGGTGTCCAGTCCTGGGCTAAAATAGTCAGCTGCAGCGACTGGTAAGTGAAGATGAGTAAAAAAATCAGGGAAATAACTTCGATCCCAATCAAAAATAAATGACGAATCTTATTGTTTTTTATCCTTTCAGAAAACCAGTTGAGTTTAAAATGATCATTGTTTGCCCACAATTTAGCCGCGCCAAGGAAAACCAGCCAGGCAAAAGCAAACTCAACCACTTCATCAAACCAATAAAATGACATGAATGGAAAGTTCCTGACCAGCACATTGCCTGCAAGCAGAATAAATAAAAGCGAAAAGCAGGCGATACAGATGATGTACATCATTATTTGCAGGTAACGATCGGTAACAATTAAAATATTTTTTAAGTGTGTCATTATATTATTTCCCCATCACTAATTCAGGCAGAAAAAGACAAATCTGGGGAATGAATGCAACTGCCAGCAAAACAATAAAAATGCCCAGAAGATAGGGCCACATTTCCTTTGACAAGTCTCCGATGGAAACGCCTGTAATACTGGATACAGCATAAAGGCACATTCCCACCGGTGGTGTTAGAAGGCCGATCATCGAGGCCAGGGTCATAACCACGCCAAATTGTACAGGATCAATGGCAAAATGAATAATCACCTTTTGGAAAACGGGAATCGTGATTAACAATACGGCAATCCCCTCAAGAAAACAGCCAAATAACAGCAGTATGGCAATAATAATGGCCATAACAACCGCATACTCCGCACTGACCGATGTCAGGCTTGAAATAACCTGTGCCGGAATGCGTTGAATAATTAGCATCCAGCCAAAAAAACCAGCCGAAGCAATAATGAACATTACACGCACTGTATGTGAAATCGTCTCCCAGAAAATATCCGGAAGGTTTTCTATACGAATCGATTTGTATACAAAAATGCCAAGAAAAAGAGCATATAAACAGGCCATTACCGAGGCTTCTGTGGGGGTGAACTGCCCACTTAAAATACCGCCGATAATCAAGATCGGGGTTCCCATCGGCAGCAGGGCCGATTTGCCACTGTCCAGGAGTTCTTTCATATCCATGGATGCTTCTTTGGGATAATTGCGATGTTTTGAAACAAAATATACAGCGATCATTAAAGCAGCACCCATTAAAGCACCGGGAACCACACCGGCTAAAAAAAGTTTTCCAACAGAAACGCCGGTTAAATGTCCATATATGACAAAGGGAATGCTGGGGGGGATAACAGGACCAATCGTTGAAGATGCTGCAGTAATGGCTGCAGAAAACTTCAAATCATATCCATTATCTCTCATCGCTTTCATCTCGATCATCCCCAACCCTGCAGCATCAGCGACTGCAGCGCCGGACATACCGGAAAAAATCATACTGGCAATAATATTAACCTGCCCCAGTCCCCCCCAGATATGACCCACCAGGGCTTTTGCAAATCGAAATATCCGGTCTGTAATTCCCCCGGTGTTCATTAAATTACCTGCAAGAATAAAAAAGGGAATTGCCAGTAGTGTGAAAGATGTGGTTGATGCGTACATGCGCTGGGCGACCATGGTTAAAATATCTGACTGTCCCATGGTCACAAAAGTTAATACAGCGGTAATCCCCATGGCCACGGCAATGGGGACACCCAGAAAAATAAAACAGATAAGAACACCAAAAATTATGATAGTCGTCATATTAACTTATTCCCAGCAGGAGGTTCTTCTATTTGGTTTCTTCTAACATTTTTAAAAAATAGGCAACATTATCAGCGCCAACGGACGCTTTCATCCGGTCATAAGCCGGTCCCATTTTGGCTTTAAACAATGCAACATCAGGACGGGTTACTTTCATTCCTAATTTTTCAAGCTTTCCCAATTGTTCTGTTTCAGCATCCTGTAATGCTTTTCGCATAAAATTACCGGCTTTTATACTTTCTTCTCGAACAATTTTCTGTTGTTCAGTCGATAGTTTTTTCCAGGTTTTAGTACTCATTACATGAACCATTGAATTATAAGTATGTCCTGTAAGGGCCAGATATTTCTGTGTTTCATATATTTTATATGCATAAATAACACTCACAGGGTTTTCCTGACCATCGACAACACCTTGTTTTAAAGCCATGGGTAATTCAGAAAACTGAATTGTCTGGGCCGTTCCACCCAGGGCTTCCATTGCTGCCTGATTGGATAACTCAGGGGGTGTTCTGATTTTTAACCCGACAACATCATCAGGAGTATTAACAGGGTGGACACTATTCGTAAGGTTTCTAAAGCCCCATTCCCAGTTTGAAAGGAAGACAAGACCTGCTTTATCAAGATCATCTTTAGCCCATTCCATAAAAGGCCCGTCAAGGGTTTTGTAAGCATGATCATAATTATCATAGGCAAATGGTAGCATGACGCATCCGAATTTTTTTGAGTATTTTGCAAGTTGACCCTGGGTAGGAAGACTCATGTCAATAACCCCAAGGATATTCTGCTCGAGGACTTCCGGTGGATTCCCTAATTCATTGTTTGGATAAATTTTAACTGTAATTTCTCCATTTGTCCTTTTTTCAACGTTATCAGCAAACATTTTAGCTGCGGCATTACCTGCATGGGTAGCATTGGCAAAATGACCCAGCTTCATGACAACTTTTGCCTGGGAAACGCTTGTGAAAATAAAAACTGCAAAAATAATGAGTAACAAACTTTTCTTCATGACTTTTTCCTCCTTAATCGAATGATTGTTTTAGGTATATTCTTTAATACACCTGACACGAATATAAAAGATCTTACTTGAAATCAAAGTTCCGTATTATGAAACTCATTGCCACTATATAAAACTGACAACTTCTCTGTCAAGTTTAAAATTAAAACTTTTTTGACTATCCGGGCTAAATAATAGCCGCCTGTATACTTAATCAGAAGATCTTTGGGTTAGAAAAAAAAGAATCGAAATGATAGCACCCTACTCATTTGTATTTAGTGCAATAGGCACCATCGACACTAAGGAGCTTACCAAATCATATAATCTGGCCTGGGCCCACGAAAAATAGGGACCAAATAGTCCCACCCCAAAAAGGCTATAATCGGGCAAACCCAGCTCACGTACCACTGCATTGGCGAACAGCCAAACCCTTGGGATCTGGCTTCTGCCCCAGGATGTGATGAGGCGGCATACAATGCCAAACCGCCCCGTCGATGTGAACTCTTGGGAGGTAGGTTTTTTATTACCCGGCCATTTTTTATTTCAGGATAACTTTACAACAAGATAAATTAAACGTTAAATTTATTTTGTCTAAGGTAATGCTTCAACAACACCCCTATCAATTTCTTGGCTGAACCTTTCCAAGGCCGTATTCAGTGCTATTACGTATGCCTTGTATCCTTCTCCCCCTGTGGGTTCTATCAATGATGATCGTCTGGTTAACAGCTGTATGTTATCTTTTGTAGCAACGATCCACCAGACAGCTTCTATTGCAACAGATTCTGCTGTTGATTGTTTCTGGGAAGCGTTGAAAATATAGTAAACAGATTTCTGGGAGCTCCCGGTACATCCACCCATAATGCCTGGCAATAAAATGATGAAAAATGCGCATAAACTTAAACATTTCCTGGTCATTATTATTCCTTTCCTTTTCCTTGAATGATTGATTCCGGGTGTCGTCCAAATGGTCAGCAAGTCTGCTTATGGCTTGAGCTGCCTTAGCAAATTCTTTTAAAGCTTTCCAAGCGCAGATGGACAGTTTTGCCAGCCACTTCCTGTCATAAAGAAAGTAAATCCGTAGGCGCTTGGGAATACTGAATACCCACTGCCTATGAGGAACATCCTTCAACACATTTGTAATATGCGCTTGCCCTAGGATTGCGTGGTTGGTAAATATTAAATTTTTGTGTTGCTGACTGGGCCATGGGAAAACCGATAATAGTGCTAAAGCTTTTAGGTGTACCAAAAGAAAAATCGAATTTGTGTGCAGGATAAAGACAAAGTGTTTGTTGAAATAGTACAATTTGTGATGTTATTTTGTTTGTGTGGGTCACGGTAGGAATGCTGGTTGCCCAGCACCCCACGATCATTTCTTATGACGCAGCCATCTTCCACCACTCCAACTTTTAGCCACTTCTTAATCAGGCGTACCACACGCCTATCACCAAGCCAGCTTGTCCTGGCGTACTAAGCGATTTATTAACCCCATCTGTTCAAATAAATAAGATGTGATATAAATCAGTTTACAGGATTAGTGATTTATTCTTTTTCAATACCGGATCGAGAGGGATCATAATGGTAAAGAAGAACCGGCTTCCCCCTGGGAGCACCTTTAAATACCCACATATAAGATTTTGATCTCCCTGGTTCCTTTAGCACCTTAACCGGAGTCTCATCAATGTTGATTACAGGGCTTTCCAAGATAGTTTTATGCATCATGTTGATTATGATCTCACAGGCATGAGCTATTTTCATTGTCCAATTACACATGGTAGATCGGGGCAGTTCAACCCCTATCCTGGTAAACTGTTTTTCCTGTCGATAACCTGGACTTTTGCAGGGATAAAATCAAGTTGTTCAGATACTTCCTGACCAATACGGGATTTAACACAACCACATTGGCATTGTTTTTTTGCATCGGGAAGATCATGGATTACTTCCACCTTGGGCAGATTTACAGGTAACGGCTTGCCTCCCCTTTTCTTCCCTGCATACCTTATATCGTCATTATTTGTAGTGAACCAGTGTTTGTATCGGAAGGAATAAAACCAAAGGTTTCTCATTGAGGGAGATAAATCCAAACTGTTCATAGTATTCTTTGGTCTGGTTATCTTTTGCATCGACAAAGAGTCCAATTATGCCAACATTTTCTGAAATAAGAATGACTTTTTCAACAGCACTCCCTATCAAATAATTTCCATAGCCTTTGTGCTGGTGTTTTTTTGATACGGCAAGTCTTGCAAGTTTTAAAGCAGGAACTTGATCTGGATATTTTTTAGCGATAATAGGTGGTAAGTAATCAGTTTCAACTTCACAAATTGACAGGGTGTAAAATCCAAGGATTTCTTTCGAGTTTTTATCATTAATCAACACAAAGGTGCGGGACATACCTTTAGTAATGTGCTGCCTGGCAGTCTTTTGCAAAAATATATTTAATTGGGTGTTTCCACAATCAAATCGCTTTCTGTCATGGGATTTATCCAAAAGCTCGATCTTTATCATTTCAAATCCTGCTTATACTGTTTCATTGCTTGAGCCAGTTTGGGATTCGCCTTTGGAGGGTTTTCAATCAATTCAAACAAATGCCGGGCAGATTGTTTATTTAACCTAATTTTATTTTCATGTTCAATAATGGCCTGGGCTTTTTCAAGCGCTGCGTGTACTATAAATTGATTTAATGTAGATCCCGTGATTTCCGATGCTTCTGTTAATGTGTTATAGACATTAGGTGATATCCGCGCCGAGACACGAGCGGTTTTAGTTTCAGCTTTCATTTTTGAGTCCTCTCCTAATCACTTATATTTTATGGTTTGCTTTTCAGCTGTTCCATATATTATATGTCATTGGTGCCATTTTGGCAACAAATTTAATATAACGTTTTTAACGTATGAAGCATAAAGAGGTATCAAAACAATCACTTATAAAGGAGGATAATTGTTGTGAAATTAATTAAATGGTAAGTAAATGAAGATGATTACCAGGAGCAGATTGTAATCCCCGAAGCGATAAAAAAACTTGCTGCAAGCGAGGGAATCAGCACAGAAAATAAGCAGAACGCCGCAGCGCGGATACAGAATATGAACACCGGAGAAATCTATACAGGCAGGCTGGCCATTACAGGAAATCATCAACTCTACCTGCCAAAAGAAATTCAAAAAATGCTGGAAGGTGCAGGCCAGATAAGAATACAATTGGTGTAAAAAAGTCATGACTCAACAGACTCAATGGGTTGGTCACTAGCCCTTGAAGGCAAAGATGATCGTGACAGGTTCAAGGAACTTGGCTGGGGTCTTCGAACCTGGGATCAATGGGATTTCAATGATTGTGACAAAAGATTTGGAGATGACTGGCCCGGGCGCATCCCGGCACAATTGATCGCACACATCCTCTTTTATTTTTCCAGCCCTGACGATCTGATCCTTAACCCCATGGCCGGTGGAGGCGTGACCCCGGACACTTGTCTGGCCCTAGGCCGCAGATGCGGGAGAAAAAGATTCAGATAATTTATGCTTTGATGGCTATGTTTGCCTCATAGTTCCAAGGCATCCACTGGGACGGGTTTTTGAACAACTCAGCAGAATTTTTCTGAAGGGCGACAAGATAATCAAATGAATTAATGTTCATCAGGTTACAGGTATGGATCAAACTCATGAACATATCTCCAATGTAGGCACCATGTTCAGTTCGATAAAAGAGTGAGTTTTTCCTGTGTAGGATACAGCGTTTCAATCCTTGTTCGCAAATGTTGTTGTCAAGGGGGGCTCCGGGAACCCTCAGAAATTGAGTCAGTTCCTTCCAGAGCTTGATCATGTAGGTGATCGCTTTAAAGAGCCCGGAATTGGGCTCGACCAGCTTGTCTTTGAACTGAGTGTCGAGCCAGGAACGTAAAGCATTCATCTTTGAACCACTATGGACTTGGTGAAATGCCAGCCGTTCCAGGCGATACCAAGGAAAGCCGTAGGCATATTTCAAAATTGCCATCATGGCCCTGGCAGTTTCATCATAATATTTTCCGGTAATGTCTTCTGGAGCTGCTGCAGTGAACACCTTCCCGCACAGGTTGCAACGTAATTTTTCAAGTTCATAAATCATTGCATCAATTGGGGGCTGGCCTTTCAGGTAAATGGCAATACCTGGTTTTTTTATTGGGTAAACCTTGCCGTTGGGGCATAATGGACAGGAATCCTTGGGCTTAAGTTCTTCATGGGATATGAACTTTCGATCAGCTCCAGTATAGCTGGAACCAGGTATCTTTCCATGCCCTTTTTTCTTTTTTTTAGGTTTAGGTGGCTTTTTATCCTTTTTTTCCGGCTCGTTGTCCTTTAGGATCTCATCTTTTTTCTCTGTTTTTGGGCCAAACAACATTGCAAAAGCCGTTTTATGGATGTCGCTTTATTGTCCAGGGCCTGGCCGAGAGTTATGATGGCATCTGCCATGGATTTGATGTAAACGCCTTGGCCCTTTGTCGGCCACCAGTTAAACCGGCCTTTAGACAGTCGCTTCTGACAAAGCCAAAACCCCTGACCATCATAACTAATGATTTTAATAGAGGTCTTGCTGCGATTGAGAAATACGAACAGACAGCCTGTAAAAGGATCTGCTTTTAAGACAGTTCGGCATAAGGCAGCCATCCCATCGATACCCTTTCTAAAATCAACCGGCTCAACAGCTAAAAGAATCTTCATGTGAGGAGTGATCTGATTCTTCATATTTTGCATGACAAAAAGAAAGCTCCTATCCAATATAGTCTTTTACGATTCTCAACATGAAAATCTGCGATTTATCCGTCAATATTTTCTTTGTTTGAAACTCATAAGGGCAATAGTCAAGGGGTGAGCCCAGGCCCCGGATCAACCATATGCCTACAAACGTTCTTTGTATTCCGAAGGAAGAAGGCTCACCCATTTTACAAATATTTTTCTGAAAGGCCCGCTGTTTTTGTATCCCATTTTATAAGAAATTTCATCAAAAGTAAGGTTTGTTGTTTCCAGTTGCTGCTTAGTCATTTCGACTTTAACCCTTTGAATATAAACTGCTGGAGTTTTAAAATTTGTGTATCACTATGTCCCATTTTCATGATTTATTATCAGTTTTTCTGACTTTAGTTGTATTGCTGGATAACGTTCCTTAAATAAATCTGATAATAACCAATGGGTTGTCGCCTCCTTCCCATCCAATAGTCCGGTTTCTGCCAGTAAAAACGCACCCGTACAAATACTGACCAAAGTGGTTCCTTTTTGGTGTTGTGCTTTTAGCCAGTCGACAAGAAACTGATATTGAGGCAGGATCGTATCCACATCATGAATAGCAGCAATAATGAAGATATCCGCATGTTGAATATCTTTCAATGCACAATGTACATTCAACACGATACCATTTTGACAGAGAATGGGTTTACCATCTATGGATACAAGTTTTATGTTTAATCTTTGGCATAAATAAAGGAAAATATATAATATATGTCATCAATTAAATCATAAAAACTATTATGAAAATACTTTGCTTACAAGACTATGTCAAATTAAATGCGAATAATCTCTGTTGAATGAAAAATATCATGTAATGTCGGAAAAGTTATTTATAATGCCGTTTATGTCACTTTTGAAGTGCGGCTATTGAAAATATACTGCTCCCAGGGTTCAACTTGATATATTTTAAAATAGAGAGGGTTTAGATGGGACATGCAAATATGATGGGTAAAACTGAGATGACTACTGAAGGCGTAAAAATTTTACTGGGTGATCCGAAAAAAGCCATCAGGAATCTTTCAATACCAATATTTTTTTCTTTAATGGCATCCGGTGCCTTGAATATAACGGATATGATCTGGGTTTCAGGGTTGGGTCCCAAAGCGCTTTCTGCTGTGGGATTTTTTGTGCCGCTATATATGATTGCGTCAGCTTTGGCCACAGGGATCGGGGTTGGCGGTGGAACATGCATCTCTCAAAGAATAGGGGCCAAAGATAAAACTGGTGCGGATCAATTTGCCGTTCACATGTTTGTTGTATTAATAATTATTTCCATATTAACATTCATCGGAGTATTTCTTCTTGCAAAACCATTGTTCTTATTTATGGGTGCGGATAAATCTATAGATCAGGCATTGTCCTATTCAAGGATTATGACACCGGCATTAATGTTTTTACTTTTTACCGAAGGTGCATACGCCATATTCAGGTCTGAAGGAAATGCAAAACTGGTTATGATTATTTCATTAATTGAGAAGATTTTGCATTTAGGCATACCTATATCTATCAGTCAGGTTTTAACGGCAGTGATGATATTTACCACCATCAAAGTTATTGCCCAGATCAGTGAAGAAAACGGTGTAGCCGTTTATTCCACAGGGTTAAGATATATGCATTTTCTGATATTGCCATTAATCGGCATATCCTCATCTGTCGTCACAGTCGTTGGTGCAGCGTATGGCGCCCGGAACAAAGAAAAAATGCTGGTTGCTTTTAATTATGCCTTAAAAATTGGGATGATAGTTTCCGGGATCATGCTTGCAGTTACTTTTTTGGCTGCCCCTCTTATTACCAAGATGTTTACCTGGTCAAAGGGCGGGAATATATTAACAGATGATTTAATATTGTTTTTGCGTGTTGTTTTCTGGGGCCATCCGCCCCTGGCAATTGCTATGACTGCCGGCTCTCTTTTTACAGGTGTTGGTAAAAGTATGAACGCGCTGATGCTGGAAGTATTTAGAAATATTATTCTGACGATACCATTTATATTTATACTTGGCATGCTGTTCGATTACGGCCTTTCAGGAATTTGGACAAGTATTGTTTTAGCCAATCTGGTATCAGCGGTTATTGCATACTTCTGGGTGAAACAATTTTTATCCATACCAGGCAATCTCAGAATGCATACAAAAAAACTAATAATTGAATAAAAACAAGGAGAGCAACCAATGACAAATGAACTTTATAGTGGATTTGAACAAGGGCCTATGAAGCCACCCAGTGAATTAAACAGTTTGGTTTTTAGATTTTCCAGAAATTGTTCCTGGAATAAATGTACGTTTTGTTCTTTATATAAGGACAATAAATTTTCCTTTCGCCCTGTGAATCAAATTATGGATGACATCAATATCGTTTATAAACAGGCTAAGAGCTTAATGAAGCTGTCGCGGTCCCAAAACGAAATTCCAAATGAACACTTTATTAATTTTAAAAAAAAGGTGGATAAATCTGAACATGTCGCATTACATATGGCTCGAGCCTGGATAGAAGCAGGGATGAAATCGATTTTTATTCAGGATGCAGATGGTCTGGAGTTAAACCCTTCGGACCTAATTGAGCTTTTATCTTATATTAAGCAGTGTTTTCCAATGACCGAAAAAACCACAACATTTGCAAAATCTCACACGATTGTCGGAATAAGTGATGAAAATTTAAAGAAAATGGCCGATGCCGGGTTAAACCAAATTACTATCGGTATAGAAACGGGTTCGGAGGAGGTATTAAAATTGGTTAAAAAAGGATGCTCAAAAAGTGATCATATCAAGGCAGGAAAAAAAATTAAAAAGGCTGGTATCACACTTTCTGTTAATATAATGCCGGGCCTTGGCGGGGAAAAATACTCTATAGAACATGCAAAGGAATCAGCAGATGTTATCAATCAGATTAACCCTGATTTTATTTATCTATTAAGTTACGTACCACCGGAAAACACAGACCCTTTCACAGAAAATACAAAAAAAATGTGTGAGATGCCCACGGACAGTTTGATCGCAAAAGAGATATGTTTATTCATAAATTCACTTGATGGAATCACGAGTACAATCGAAAGTGATCATTCCCTGAACCTGTTTGAAGATGTCACTGGGACACTGCCCCTGGACAAATCAAAGATGATGAAAAGCATAGAAAAATTTTTTACCCTGGATCAAAAAAGGCAGGTGATTTACCAAATTGGAAAAAGATCAGGAATATTTGCATCTATTGAGGATTTAAATAATACAGGCAAAGTCAGGCAGGTTGAACAAAAGTGCATACAGGATGGGATTACCCGTGAGAATCTTGACCAGAGACTCATTGAAATGAAACAAAAATTTGTATGATAACTATTGAGAAATCAGGACAAGGCTTAACCATGGAATATATGTTGTGATCAAAAAAACTAAAAGCAATACCAACATAATGTCTGGGATCATTAGATAGGACTATAGCTCACATAAATTGATACGTTGGTTCACAGCACAATCCATTCAGAAATCATTTTCTTGGTTCCACCGGAAAAACATCCTGCGAGCTACTTCTTCCATGGAAAGATCCTGGATGCTTGGATCTCCGATTTCAAAGACTTCTGCGGCTGCTTGCCATAATGAAGCTGATGTGGTTGGTGGTGCTGAACTCATCGGTCCGGCCTTGGCGGAAACGACACCCTTTATGGGTTCGCCGGAAACGATCAACTGAACGGAGGAACAGGTGACGACAGTTATCTTTTTTATTCCGGAGACGGTCAGGATGTCATTGAAGATACATGCGGAGGAGGAAACGATATCCTTGAAGGCGGAACCCAAAACGATACGCTTTACGGATCATTTGGTGATGATGTCTACCTATTTAACCTTGGAGACGGCTCAGACCTGTTGATTGAACGTAGATCAGATGAGGCCTATGGCAATATAGACCCGTCTTCAGACACACTGCGTTTTGGTGAAGGCATCACTGCTGACGATTTAGCCTTTGCCCGCAGAGGGGATGACATGGTCATCAGTCACAGTAACGGCACGGACCAGACAACGGTTCAAAACTGGTTTCAAGAACCAACCGACCACTTCAAGATTAATACTCTTGAGTTTGAAGACGGCAGTACTTTGACGGATTCGGTTATCGAAGAGCGTATGGTAACCTACGGAACTGACGAAGGATGATATCACATCAGACCGGTTAGCGTTTATTAAATCCGGGGATGAATCCCATCAGGTAACCGACAGCAGCGACGGGGGGTATGATACCTACACCATGAACCTTGACTTATTCCTTGGCGACACCGACAGTCAGGGTGTTTCCGATGTAAAATAATTCTGAAATCCCTTCCAATTATTGACGGCCTTGTATCACATTACACCCTGGGGTTACAGAGAAAAACAGCCCGTGGAAATAATTTACCACGGGCTGTTTTTCTTTTCTTTAAAATCATATGAAACTCTCACCAAGATGTTGTAATTAAAGGAGTTTCATTTTTTGTTGTGGCCAGAAGCAAATACCATGCTCCGGCCATGCCGGTTATACGAATCCGCCGGACAGGTTAAAGATCCTTTTTCAGGTTAATGAACTCGCTGCGGGTAAACCCAAGTTTTTTGAAAAAGGAAAGCACATCAATGGAATCCCACATCACCGAGGAATAGATGGAAT
>PIVS01001001.1 GCA_003353855.1 Desulfobacteraceae bacterium | reverse complement strand
TCACGTTTCTTAAAATATGTCATCCTCCAGATTGCCTCGGGCTATTTTGGATGGGATGAGATCATCCATGCCATTCCCCATATGAAGGAAGACCCCTGCGCCATTGAGATCAAATACGGTCAGGGTGCCAAACCCGGGGACGGGGGATTGCTCATGTGGCATAAGGTTAATAAACTCATTGCCGCCATCCGGGGCGTGCCCCAGGGAGTTTCCCTGCCAAGCCCCCCCACCCACCAGACCCAATATTCCATTGAAGAGTCGGTGGCCAAAATGATATTGTCCATGTCCATGGCCTGGGGATTCAGAGTACCGGTGTATCCAAAAATATCTGCATCCTCCACCTCCCTTGCCGTTCTAAACAACCTGACCCGGAACGATTATGCTTCCGCTCTTGCCATTGACGGGGAAGACGGTGGAACAGGAGCTGCCTACGCCGTATCCATGGACCACATGGGGCACCCAATTGCCTCCTGTATCCGGGATAATTACCTAAACCTGACCAAAATAGGAAAACAGAACGAAATCCCTATCTTTGCCGGTGGAGGAATAGGAAAAAACGGTAATATTGCCGCCAATGCAGCCTCCCTTATCATGCTGGGTGCCTCGGGGGTTCAAATTGGAAAATATGTCATGCAGGCGGCGGCCGGCTGCGTGGGCACTGAAGAAGACCGGTGCAATGTCTGTAACTTAGGTATCTGCCCCAAGGGAATCACCTCCCAGGACCCTCGTCTTTACCGACGGTTGGACCCTGAAGATGTGGCCCAGCGCATTGTGGATCTTTTTGTCTCCTTTGACACGGAACTCAAAAAGATCGTGGCCCCCTTGGGAAGGTCAACATCCCTGCCCATCGGCATGTCCGATGCCCTGGGAATTGACGACCATGCCATTGCAAAACGCCTTAGTATCAAGTATGTGGTGTAAAGGAAGCTTCCATGAAAACAAGTGATTATATCTATATATCAGGCAAGAGAGAAGAAAAACGGATTCC
>PIVS01000046.1 GCA_003353855.1 Desulfobacteraceae bacterium | reverse complement strand
GAGGCCCCTTTGTTTGCCCTTGCTTTAAGCATCTGGGCCGTTGCAATGGCATTGGTACCAAGGGCGATCACTTCTATACTTTCTCCAAACCGCTCCTTGATGCGCTTGATAATGGCCGATCCAATGCCTCCGCCCTGGCCGTCAATGATGCAGATCTTTTTTCCATCGGTTTTATTCATAACTTGGCCTTTTTCCCACACTTAATTTTACAACAATTGTCGAATAACTTTCCATATATTTTCCTCCACCCGGGCCGGGGTTTCATTGCCGTTGATGATGATAACCTTTTCCTGATCCTTAAGTCTCTCAAAGGCCAGAAAATAATTTTCCCTCACCCGTTTCAGGATATCGATCTTCTCGTACATGTCCAGGGAATCCCGATTTGCCACGATCCGCTCAAGACAAACCTCCGGGTCCACATCAATAAACAGGGTGGCATTCGGTCTTAAAATCTTTGCATTCAGCGAGTTTGCCTGAATCACCCAGTCCATATCCATATATTGGGCATGGTAGGCATAGGAAGAAAAATAATACCGGTCACAGAGGACAACCTTGCCCCGGTCCACCATGGCCTTTACACCATTTTCCCTGTTCAAAAGATGATCGGTTCTGTCCGCTGCAAACAATGAGGCAATGGTGAGCTGGTCTGTCTCAACACTGCCGGACAGCATTTTCCGAATCAAAGATCCGACAGGGCCGTCAGTGGGTTCAAAGGTTGCAGCCACCGACTGCTTATTTTGACTCAGTCGCTCGTGTATTCTCTTGATCTGGGTACTTTTACCCGACCCGTCAATTCCCTCAAAAACCAAAAACCTGCCCGAATGATCTATTCCCAATTTACACACCCCATATGCTTGCCAAGTAGTACATGCCCATAAAAAATTGTTTTATAACAATATCCGGGCTCCTTGGCAAGAATTGTATGGCAGCTTAAATCATAAGAAATCCTTGAGAAAGCAAGAAGGGCAAACCGGCAGTCAATTAAGATCCTAATTGTGGATGTGGGCAATCAATACCAGGTGAATGAGAAGATGGAGCAGACCGTACAATCGTTTGGCGCCCCGGATATCCTGATCAACTCTGCGGGTATTCCGCATATGCCGCATCCAAAGCCGCCCCCATGTGATTTGTCGAAAGTCTCCGGTAGGAGCTTAAGCCTTTGGGTATGCCGGTTACAAAAAAAGACAATATTGTAAACTCAAATCACCCCAATTTTATATTCTTCTTTTGACTTTTCAGATATTAAACTGTTAGATTATGCCTATTCGCTTAACTCGCTTTTCCCATAACTGAATGCCATTGATGACCCAGGTCATTTTTTTCTCAATAATTGAAACACAGATCAGGTATTCACCAAATTTAATCGTGGTTAGATAATTTTAACATATAAACAAAAAGGGAGAGGAATCATGAAAAAAAAAGCTCTTGTTCTATCACTGGTTTTATTTATTGCAGCATTTAGTTTCACTGCCTGTATGAAAAAAGACACAGCCATGAAACAGGATGCGCCGCCCTTTGGTTCTGAGGCAGATATAGCCTATTCACAGGCCTTATGGGAAGTGCTTATCCAGGCAAAACTTGTGGGGCCTGACAGAATACGGGCACTGCCATATGAAGGCATGGAACCCCATGGCGTCATCCTCGAGCAGCTTTCAACCATGGTCGAGGTGGCGGGACTCACAGGAATCGTCCATGTAAAAGCAAATTATATGGGGGAGGCAATGACACGGTCCAAGGTGGTTAATGATCCAGAAAGCTTTCTTGGGGCGATCACGGTAATGTTCAAAAGAGAAACAGGGTATGATCCGGAAAATCAAGATTGGTTCTGGGTTAAATATAAAGCCGACGGAAACCTTCATGCCAACCCAAAAGGCGCTCTGCTTGCCGGGCGTGTTGCCAAAGGCATGGAAAAGGGATGTATTGCATGTCACAAAGATGCACAGGGTGGTGATTTTCTTTTTAACAATACAGCATCACACCTGGATTAGTGAGGCAGATTATGATGTATGATGTAATTATCGTGGGCGGTGGGCCTGCAGGGCTTTTTGCGGCCTATCATCTAAAAGAACACTCAAACCTGAAAGTCCTTTTGATCGAGAAAGGCAAAGACTCCCTAAAACGCAAATGCCCCAACCACAACTTCCAAAAATGCGTCCAATGTGACCCCTGCAACATTCTATCAGGTATTGGGGGGGCGGGTCTCTATTCCGACGGGAAACTCAATTTCATTCCCAGGCTGGGGAAAACAGACCTGACCCAGTTTATGCCCCTGGGTTCAGCCCAGGAACTCATTGATGAGACTGAAAAAATATTTACCCGTTTTAAAATGGACGGGCCCATATACCCCACCAATATGGAAGAGGCCAAACAGATCAGAAAAGAGGCCAAACGATTTGGAATCGACCTGCTGTTGATCAAGCAAAAACACCTGGGCAGTGACAAGCTTCCCGGATATATTACAGACATGGCAGCCCATATAAAGTCCAAAGGGCTTGAGATCAAAACAAATGAAGAAGTGATCGATATAATTGAGCAGGATAGCCGGATTCAGGGGGTATCCACAAACAAGGGAGAGTATAAGGCCCCCAATGTCATACTGGCCCCGGGCAGGATCGGCGCCAACTGGGTGGCCTCTGTTGCCCAGAAGCACGGTATAAATTTAAGCCAGCGGGGAATTGAGGTGGGTATCCGGGTTGAAGTCCACAACGACATCATGGATGACCTGTGCAATGTCATCTATGATCCCACTTTTTTTATCCAGACCAATACCTATGATGACCAGACCCGGACCTTTTGTACCAACCAGGGGGGATTTATCTCCCTTGAAAACTACAAGGATTTTGTCTGTGTTAACGGCCATGCCTATTCCGACAAAAAATCTGCAAACACCAACTTTGCATTTCTTTCAAAGGTGATCCTCACAGAACCTGTAACAGACAACCAGGCCTACGGAGAATCCATTGGCCGGCTTGCCACCATCATCGGCGGGGGAAAACCTATTTTGCAAAGATTCGGAGATCTCAAGCGAGGGCGCCGCTCCACCTGGAACAGGATTCGAAAGGGTTATATTGAACCCACCATGACCAACGTGGTGTGCGGAGATATTGCCATGGCCCTTCCCGAACGGATTCTCACCAACCTCATTGAAGGACTGAAGAGTTTAAATTGCGTGGTTCCCGGAGTTTCCAACGATGAAACACTGCTCTATGCACCAGAGATCAAGTTCTTTGCCACCCAGATTGAAACCGACAATTACCTGGAAACAAAGATAAAGGGTATGTATATGGCTGGGGACGGCCCCGGAGTGGCCGGCAACATTGTTTCAGCAGCGGCCACCGGTCTGATTCCGAGCAAACGGATCATCGAGCTCCAATAAAATCTCTAGTCAGGGATATAGGTGGCGCAGGCATCCTCGGACTCCCATGCCATAACCCTGGATACTGCAAGAGATTTATCCAGGCTCTCCCCAAGGAGGGCCTGGACTTTTTGGGCAATATATACAGCAATACGTTCAGAGGTAGGCTGTTGTCCGTTAAAGGCCTCAAGTTCATTAAGAAACTTATGATCCAGCTCCTTGTCCACCACCTGGCGTACTGCTCGCTTGATATCTCCAAAATCAGCCAGCACACCGGCTGAATTGAGTTCCTTTCCTGTAACGCAGACCTCCACCTGCCAATTATGCCCATGGAGATTTTCACATTTCTGCCCCACCATAATGAGTTGATGTGCGCCTGCAAACCGAGTTTTCACCTTTAGCTCAAACATATTACCGCCTTAACTGATATTTACAGATTCTTAAATAAATTTTTCAACTTGTTTGATATTTTATTTGAGTCCAGTCTGTCAAACTCTTTTAAAAGGTCTTTTTGTTTCTGGTTCAATTTTGTGGGGGTCTTGATAATCACTTTTATAATCTGATCCCCCCGCCGCCCGGTTCGAAGGGAGGCAATCCCCTCGCCCCGCAGCTTAAAACTATCCCCGTACTGGGTTCCCTTGGGAATCTTGAATTGTTCCTCACCCACCAGGGTGGGAATGGTAATATCATCCCCCAGAGCTGCCTGGATAAATGAAATATCAATGGCACAGATAATATCGGTGTTATCCCGCTGAAAAAACTTATGAGGATTGACATTGATCACCACATACAGATCTCCCGGAGAACCTTCCGGGGAGGGGGAAGCTTCACCTTCACCCGTCAGCCGCAGCTTGGATCCCACATCGACTCCGGCGGGAATCTTGACCTGAACCTTCCGGGTAATCTCAATCCTTCCCGCACCCCGGCATTTGGCACAGGGATTGGAAATCATGGTTCCCCGCCCTCTACAATAGGGGCAGGAGGTCTTTACCTTGAAAAAACCCTGACTCTGGATAAACTGGCCCGTACCCTGGCAATGGGAGCAGGTTTCAGGATGGGTTCCCGGCTTGCAGCCAGACCCCTCACATTCCTTGCAGTTATCCATCTTGGGAATCGATATGGTTTTTTCCGTACCAAAGGCGGCTTCCATAAAATCAATGGACATATTATAACGAAGATCTGATCCCCGTTGCACTCGGTTCCCACGCCCTCCCTGGCCGCCGCCAAACCCGAAAAAATCTTCAAAAATATCACCGAAACTTGAAAAGATATCCTCAAACCCGCTGGGCCCTGAATGACCGGAACCTTCCAGTCCCTGGTGCCCGAACTGATCATAAATCTGACGCTTATTGTCATTACTCAGCACTTCATAGGCTTCGGAAGCTTCCTTAAATTTATCTTCAGCAACTTTATTATCCGGGTTTTTATCCGGATGATATTTGATAGCCTGCTTCCGGTATGCCTTTTTCAGTTCCGGTTTCCCTGCATCCCTGGCAACCCCAAGAATTTCATAATAATCACGTTTATCAGTCATATTCTACCCAATCATCCCAAGCATTATGTCTCATTTATATTTGTAATATTGGTTCCAGTATGGTATTTTCCCACCCTGTCTGGCAAATATAATAAACTAACTCAGAAATTCAGGTTGTCAACGATGAATAAAGAACTTGATTTTGTCAAAGAGATGTTTGACAAAATATCACCTAACTATGATTTTTTAAACCGCTTGCTCAGCCTCCGCCAGGATACCTTCTGGCGCACTCAAATGGTCCGTGGAGCAAAGCTTACACCAGACAGCCGTGTCATGGATGTAGCCTGCGGCACCTGTGATGTGGCCCTTGAGATCAGTTCCCAGCTCAGGGGCCGGGTAAAAATTTTCGGTATTGATTTTTCCCTTGGCATGCTCAGTCTCGGCCGCAAAAAATTATTGCACAAAAAAAATTCGACCATTGACCTTTTAAATGCGGACGGACTGCACCTTCCTTTTAAAAAAGAAAAATTTGATGCTGTTTTCATAGCCTTTGGTATCAGGAATATCATGGACCGGCACCGGGCTATCCGCCAATTTCACAGGGTTCTGAAAAAAGACGGGAGGCTTTTGGTGCTGGAATTGACCACCCCGGAAAAAGGCTTTTTCCGGCATATCTATCTTGGATATTTCAAAAAAATCCTTCCCTTAATCGGTTCTTTTTTTTCAAAACACACCAATGCCTATAGCTATTTGCCTGAATCTGTATTAAATTTTCCAGATCCGGTTTCCTTTTCAAAAATCATGAAAGAGGCAGGATTTAAACAAATCCGATTCAAGCAGATGACTTTTGGTATAGTGACCCTGTTTGTGGGGGCAAAAAGATGAAGCACACATTATTTCATACCGTTGAGGGCAAACTGCTTTTGCTCGGCACCTTACTGAGCTTGGCGCTTGCCCTCTTCCTTGGCATCTATGGAGTTATAGACTTTGAGTCAGCAAAAATACTATTTTTTGTGTTTATAACCCACCTTGTGGGCAGCCGTGCCGCCGGCATCGGTCTATGCATAATCAGCGGATTCAACCCCTTCACAACCATTGCCTATAATTTTTTTGTCGAGGTCTTGATCGTTTGTTTCACCTATTCAGGATTTGTCCTCACCACCACCAATTATCTGAAAATCGAATGGATTAAAAAATTCATGGAAAAGCTGGCTGAGAAAGCCATGAAACGTAAAGAAAAAATCTCATCCTATGGATGGGCCGGTATTTTCCTTTTTGTCATGGCCCCCCTGCCGGTGACAGGGCCTGTGGTGGGCTCCATCATCGGTTACATGCTCAAAATGGGACTTTTCAGAAATTTTTCAGCAACGGCCCTGGGCACCCTGACAGCCAATATTGCCTGGTGTTACGGATTTGAATTCCTGGAACAGCGCTTCCATATGATCCAATATATATTCGGTGCCATTGTCATAATTGTGATGATCCCCTATTTAAAGCAGATCAAAAAATTCATTAATGAATATAAAAAAGGAAACTTCAGCTAGGCCAAGTTCTCCTTTTAAAAACCTTTTTTTTTAAGAATGGTGTGCTGAAGCCAGTTCACATCGTCCCTCGCCGGGTATTCGATATTATAATGGAGTCCCCGGCTTTCTTTCCGGACCAGGGCGGATTGGATGATCAGCCCGGCCACTGTGGCCAGGTTCCTGAGTTCAATCAGATCTGCGGTCACCTTAAAATCCCAATAATACTCATTGATCTCCTGCTGGATATTTTCAATTCTTCTCCTGGCTCGCTCCAGCCGTTTGTCAGAGCGTACAATCCCCACATAATTCCACATGAGCCGCCGGATCTCATCCCAGTTATGGGATACCACAATGGCCTCGTCACTATCGCTTGTATTTGTTTCATCCCAGAGGTCCGGGGTCACGGTGATTTTGCTGCCAATGGCCTTAAACTCCTCAAGGGAAGATTTATAGGCATTCCGGGAATAAACCAGGGCTTCCAGCAATGAGTTGGATGCCAGACGATTGGCACCGTGAAGGCCGGTGCATGCTGTTTCCCCCACTGCATAGAGTCGATGAACATCACTTTTTCCGTTCAAATCCGTTGCCACCCCTCCGCACATATAATGGGCAGCCGGCACCACGGGAATGGGCTCTTTTGTCATGTCTATACCGTATTCCATACACCTGGCATATATATTGGGAAACCTTTTTTTTATAAAACCCGCATCTTTATGGGAAATATCCAGAAAGACGGAGTCTGCCCCTGTTTTTTTTAATTCACTGTCAATGGCCCTTGCCACAACATCCCTGGTGGCAAGCTCTTTATCAGGAGAATATTTTTCCATGAACCGGTTTCCCTTTTCATCGATTAAAAGGGCACCCTCTCCCCTGACCGCTTCTGAAATCAAAAAATTCTTGGCTTCGGGATGATAGAGACAGGTGGGATGGAACTGGACAAATTCAAGATCGGCTACGGATGCACCAGCCCTGTAAGCCATGGCAATCCCGTCCCCGGTTGCAATATCCGGGTTGGAGGTATAAAGATATACCTTGCTGGCACCGCCTGTGGCAAGCAGGGTGATGCCAGAATAAAAGGTTTCGATTTTTCCTGTTTTATTGTTCAGAACATAGGCACCGCAGCAGGTGTTATCATTCTGGGTGACCACAAGACCACTTCTGACGCTGGTGGAAATTGTAATCAGGTTAACAGCTATATGATCTTCCAGTATGGTGATATTCTTATCTTTTTCAACCTTTGCCACCAGGGTATCTTCAATTTCCTTACCGGTGAGGTCCTGGGCAAACACAATCCGCTTGGCAGAATGTCCCCCTTCCTGCCCCAGGGCAAAATCATACTCCCCGTCACCCTCCATGTTAAAGCGGGCCCCCTGGCGAGACAGTTCCAGAATACTCCCGGGTCCGTTTTCCACCACCATTTTCACCACTTCTTCCCTGCACAAACCGTCCCCTGCGGCAAGGGTATCTTTTATGTGAAGGTCAAAGGAATCAAGCGCACTGAAAACCCCGGCCACTCCCCCCTGGGCCAGGGCTGTATTGCTTTTTTGAATCTTTTTCTTGGTCACGATGGTGACCTTGCCAAATTGCGCCACCTTTAATGCATAGCTTAGGCCGGCAATGCCGCTGCCGATCACCAGAAAATCCGTTTTCTTCATCATAGCAGGGAACTTCTTTTCTTTTTACGGGTACTCAATCCGATGATCAATCCGACAATGAAGACACCAGCGCCGCTGAGGAACCATATTTTTTCCTCATTATTCAAATTTTGTTCAAGGGTGTGGATTTGGTCTTTCTGGTCCTGGGATAACTTGGAAAGCACCTTATAACTTTCATTCAATTTTAAAAATTCGGCTGATGCCTGTTTCAGTTTCTTGTATTTTTTCTCAATATCACCCAGTAAGTCATTCTTTTCAGCCAAAGCCCGTTTTTTGTCCTCTGCCTGTTCAAGGGCAGTCACAAGACGTGCATTTTCATCTTGCAATTGCTTTACCAGCAGGGTCTGGGGAACTTTTTCGGTCAGAAACCTTGACAGCACCCACCCTCTCTTATTATCCTGGGTCTTCACATGGGACCAGTCCTTCTGGTACTCTATGGTCTCAAGCTTTGAACCCGAGGTAAGCATGGCAACAATCTTATGCTCTACGCCAGGGCCTGTCCGCATGGTAATTTTTGTAATACCGGTGACATATATATCCCGGGCTGCCAGGGGGCCCGCCAAAACCATTCCTAGAAGGCAGATGAAAGCCAGAATTTTCAACATTTTTCTCATATTCGATGGTTCTCCCTTATGGTTATCTTTTTCTTAAATCTATCCATTATCACTGGATATTACCTTTATCAACCCCCTTTGCAATATTCATATTGATTTTGGATATTGGTTTTTACCTTCATCTTCTCAAATAACCGTATCTGGTTCGGTCCAGGAACTTCAGAGCGAATCCCGGCCCCGGGTATCCGTCACCCGGGCATTATGGCCGGGTGATAATCTTAACGGCCTCGGCAGCCATGTTGAGCCCGAAAACCCCGGGAACCCAGGGAATGGTGCCAAGGGGAGGGCGGGACCGGCCATGGCTGGACAGGGCATCCACTGCATCTGCCTGCTCATAGGGCTGTTTGTTCAAGGCTTTTTCAATGGAATAAACACAGGTAACCCCTTCATACAATCCCCGGCGGTGCAGCCGCTGGCGCACCACACGGGCCAGGGGGCAGACACAGGTCTGGGAAATATCCCCTGTTTTGATCATGGAAATATCAGTCCTCCCCCCTGCCCCCATACTGCATACAACGGGCAGCCCCATGTCCACGGCGCCAAAAACCAGGTTAACCTTTGAATTGAGCCCGTCAATGGCATCCACCACCACATCCAGATCCCGTGACAAAAGGTCGGTTAAACTGTCGGCATTGACAAAGGTATCGTGGACATCCACCTCACAAAGGGGATTGATATCTAAAACCCTTTCCCGGGCAAGTCCGGCCTTTGCCTTGCCAATGGTGGAATTTAAGGCAAACAACTGACGGTTGATATTGGAGGCATCCACACGGTCAAAATCCACCAGACGCAGATATCCCACCCCCGTCCTGGCCAGAGCTTCGGCGGCAAATGACCCCACCGCTCCCAAACCGAATATTGCCACCCGGGCATTTTTAATTTTTTCCATGTCCCTTTGACCGATTAGCTGTTCTGTGCGGGCAAACTGATTCATACTATTCCTTTATGTCTTATCCGGGCCAAAACCATCCTAGGATAAAATTGTTTCAAACAGGGTTAAGCTGTTATTATACGCATGATTCACAAATTCTTCAAACCCCATATCGACTCTTTTGGCGGCAATTTGTGCAATTATAGGTAAATTCTTTGGTTCATTCAATTTATTTTTTCCAGGCTCCAAAATGCTTGGATAGATATCCGGGGTATCGGTTTCAAGCAGGAACCTGTCCCTTGACACTGCCCCCAGGGCCTTTACCACCTTTTGCGCCCTGGGCCGGGTCACAGACCCTGAAAAGGAAATATATAAATTGTATTTTTCAAATAAAGGAACCATGTCTGCCGATCCGGAATAGGAATGAATCAGACCCGGGGTTTTTAAGGGGCCGTTTTTTTTCAGCAACCGGATAAATGTATCCCAGGCTTTGCGGATATGGATGTTTATCGGTCTTTCAAGTTCCCTGGCAAGGTTCAGGTGATGGGAAAAAACGCGAATCTGAAGATCCCGGTCTGCCCTTTTATCCATAAAATCCAACCCGGTTTCACCGATGCCAGATCCAGGGGCAGTCAGAAAAGTTTCAAGATTCTGCTGCCAGTTTTCAGACAGAGAGTCAACAAACCAGGGATGGATGCCAAAACAGGGAATCACCGCTCCATGGGTGCAGGCAAGTTCCGCTGTCCTGGCAAAATTTTCCTCCATGGTGGCACAGGAGACCATGGCGGAAACACCGGCTTTTTCCGCCCGGTCAATAATGTTGGGGATGTCCGTGTAAATCCTTGCATCATGGAGATGGCAATGGGAATCAAAAAACAAAACAGACATCCTTCTTCCTTAATAATAACTGGAATTATCCCAGCAATGGGTACACAATTTTTCCTTGGGAAGCCCTATGGCCACCACCAGGTCCTCCAATTTTTGATACCGAAGACTTGTCGCTCCCAGGCGATCGTTGATGTGGTCCACCATTGCCCTATGCTTTTCAGATCCGTCAACGGCATATTCGGTGAGATCAATATCTTCGGTGCCCTCTATCTCATAAATGGCCTTGGGCCCGGCCAGGTCCAGGGTGGATCTGGAGGTTGAAAAATTTAAAAACTCACAGGGATGAATCAGACAGGGGCAGGCAATGCGCATATGCACCTCTTTTGCCCCGTATTCATACAGGATCTGGGTATTGTCCTGGAGCTTGGTTCCCCGAACCACTGAATCATCACAAAAAAGGATCCTGCGATCCTGGATATTTCCCTGATGGGAATAAGCTTCATCCGGGGCACAAGATCCCGCATGGCCGATACCGGAATCGGGAATACCAGCCACAAGATCCACCTGTTCCGTCTCGTTCCGGGCCAGGCAAGCCCCGCCTCTTGGTTCCCGGATGGGACAGATAATCGGTTCCGTAAAATAACTCTTTATTACATGTCTTGGTTGCCACACATCCACCACCCCCCCCCATGACGCTTACCTTCCTGTTTTATAAAGTTAACACTCTTAAATCCTGCCTATTTGCAATGCCATGTTCTCCGATAAAAAACAATCACTATTATGCCCCATGAACCAAACCCAAGTTCATCCCAAGCTTTGATGAATCCTGTAATATATCCCAAAGCAACTTCCCGCTGCCCCTCAAGAGTTGAAATCATAAAACCTTTACTTCAAAATAAACGTCAGATTCAACTTTCAAGACAGAAACAGGCCCAGTGGAAGCACAGAGGCCATTATGAGGAGAAAGTGATAACGTGTCTTGTACATATTTTCCAGTGACATCCCCACTTGAAGCGGGCTGGTGTACCAGATAGTAAGCCTGGCACCAATAGATCGGATGTTCATGGGCTACTCCACTTTCAGCACGTACCCTGCGCCTCGAACCGTGTGGATCAGCTTTGGTTCATGACAGGTATCGATTTTGTTTCTCAGATAAGTCACGTAGACGTCGATAACATTGGTCATAGGGTCGAAATCATAGTCCCAGACATGATCGGCGATCATCGTTCTGGTGAGTACGCGCTCAAAATCACGCATGAAGTAGTCGAGAAGGGCATACTCTTTGGCTGTAAGCTCAATCTTTTTCTCTCCATGAAATAGCTTGCCTTTTAGCCCATTTACTGCGTTGCATCAAAGGCCAAATAGGCCTGCGATTAAACCTTTAATGCGCCTTTTAGATGAACCAAAATTCTACGCTATTTATGCTCTTATTTCATCTGCGGTCCTTACCGACTGACTTCACCTTAAGGCACACACCGTACAACTCATCTTCTCGATCTTGGCAACAGCATTCAATCCTCTGAATACTATTTCCGATGAAAACCTCGCGAACGCACCTTATGCCGACTCCCGCCCTACGGTTGTCCAAAAAAATGAGACTAAAGTGGACAGTATTGTTTTTTATGATGCTGAAGTGAGGCTTGCCCAAAAGGAAACAAAAGCAGTGCCATAACCAACAATTTTAAAATGGAATAAAATATAATCATAGAGAATTTTAATCCCTACTCGAAAAGATGGACAAAGTTGTTAGGCCATCTTTTCGAAAATTTATACAAATTCCAGTTGACAACATAGATGCTATCATTTATATTTTTACGAGATAGTATTCGCATACCTTTAATTCGCAACCTTTAATTCGCAACCTATAATTCGCAACCTATAATTCGCAACCTGTAATCTGATCGAAACCTTACCAAGTGCTTTATGGGAATGGTTAGGAAATATATATATGATCAGAGGTTTTAGGAAATTACCAATATCAACGGCTCAGGGACTGTATCCTCTTGGGGGGGGGGGGTCCCACAGAAGCCAGGTTAGAGGCGCCGGGAACACCCGACATGGATTTAATCGATATAACTTGATGAAAAGGAAGGTTAATTGTGAAAAAGATAGCATTGATAGTTTTGTTAGTTGTCGCCGTGAGTCTGACATTCACGATCTTTTTGACGGGCACATGGGCACATGATCCAAATAAAAGTAACAAGGTGAAAAATGTTTGGGCAGGAGAGTGGGGTTGTCAATACAAATCAAGCCCAGCTCCAGGACAACATGTTGCTGTAATTGGGCAAATGACACTTTCTGCAAAAGGCGAATTTCAGGGCAATACCGTGAGAACCTATGCATCAACAACTATGCAAGGACACCGGGTTCTTAGATGTTCCGAAGTTGGAACTTGGAGTGAAGATGAAGGTAACTATATCACGATAAAATCGTCGGTGCAATGTGAAGACTATGCTGACGTGCTTGAAAAGGATAGTGAGTGTGTCGGTTTGTTGAAAGGAAACAAGGGTTACACCGAAATGTATTGCATCGATCTTACTGATGAACAAGATAGCGAACTTGGCCATATAGAAAATGTATTTATTACCGAATGCAAGAAATCGGAGAGTAAGTGATTGCAAATATTTGGTGCGTCTCGGCCTGACCCGCAGGATGCGGTCCAGGCCGAGTATCAGAGTTCGCTCATTGGTCACCAAGCAGCGTTCTTGCGTGGGTGACTAACAACCCCAATTCACCATCAAAAAAAACAAAAAACCTCGTTGCCCTTGATGAATCAGGCCGATAGAATGTTTGTGCGAAAAAAAAACCAAACCGGCGTGACAGCCTTGCCAGTGAGAAAGCTTAATCAATATCCGAGAAAAAGCTACTAAAATCAATTTCTTCAGGGTTTGAAAGATCAATTTTATCCATCGCCACTATATTGCCCGGATAGTGTTGCCGAACCATAAAGATTCGGATTTGTTCCATGGAATCTTTTGCGATCAACGGATCATCCTGATCAAAGATGTTGTATATGATTCCCAGAAGTTTAATGTTCCTTGATCTCAGGGCTTCAATGGACAGACAGGTATGGTTTATGCTGCCAAGTCTTGAAGAGCTGACCAGAACAACCGGGTATTGGTTTTCCATGATATGGTCCAGAACCATAGTTCCTGAATTCAGCGGTACCATGAGGCCGCCTGCCCCCTCTATCAGAACGGTGGAGAATTGCTTTTCAAGTGCAAGGGTTGCCTGCAGGATGTGTTTTGTATCAATCCTTCGGCCTTCCATACCCGCCGACAAATGCGGGGAGGAAGGGTGCCGGAACAGATAAGGGCATGTCAGCCCTTTTCTGTCTTGTTCCAGAAGTCCGCACCCCATGAGCTGCCGGTGAACGCCAATGTCGTAGGACACCTCTGTACAGCCGGTCTGGACAAGTTTCTGGGTAATAACGCAGGACCGTTTTAGCAAAAATCTTGCTAAAAGACCTGTGGCAATGGTTTTTCCGATATTGGTGTCAATGCCGCTGATAAATATGGAACCCATAAATTAACACTTTAAACAGGACTGAATAAGATCCGGCACCTGTTCAATGTCCTTGTATTCAATGTCTGACGTTAATGAAAACCGGATTCTGGACAGATTCTCCGGAACCGTGGGCGGTCGAATTGGAAATGCAAGGAACCCGTGATCTATGAGAAGTGTAGAAAGTTCTACTGCCTTTGCATTGCTTTTTGTTATCACAGGAATGATATGACTTTGCCCGAGAAAAGGGATGCCTTTTTTTTCAAGTGCGTTTCGAAATGCATTTGAAACTTTGAAAAGCTTTTTGCGGTGTTCACTGAAATTATCCATGTGTTGGATGATAAAACGGTTCCAGTTGACAGCCATCGGCGGAAGTGCTGTGGTATAGATCAAAGATCGCATATGGTTGATCAAATAATATTTGAGAACCTGGCTTGTAAGTGCATAGGCGCCATGGGAAGCTAGCGCCTTGCCCATGGCACCCAGCAGAATATCGATCTTACCATGGACACCTTCTTCATAGCACAGTCCCTGCCCCTGGGCACCGTATATCCCCACGGAATGTGCTTCATCCACATAGAGCAGTCCATCAAAAGTTTCCTTAAGCCGGACCATGGCCTGGATGTCCGCAAGATCCCCATCCATGCTGAAAACAGATTCTGTGATGATGAGGAGGGTTTCATAGTTGGCGCGGTTTTTTTCAAGAAGCATTGCAAGATCTGACATATCGTTGTGTTTGAAAATCATACAGTCGGCTTTTGATAACCGTATCCCGTCCACGATACTGGCATGATTCAGGGCATCTGACAGGATAAGGTCGTTTTTACCGGTCAGGGCCGGGATAATTCCGATATTGGCATGGTATCCGCTGTTAAAGACCAGGGCCGCTTCCCTGTCATAAAACCGGCACAGTTTTTTTTCAAGGTCTTCATAAATACCGGAGTTGCCGGTTAAAAGCCTTGAAGAAGAAGAACCGGGCCCAAATTCATGGATCATATTTTCTTTGTCCATGCCTTCATAAAATTTTTCACACAGCGCCATGTCTGTGGAAAGCCCTAAATAATCGTTGGAGGACAGGTTCAGGCAGATTGTGTTTTCAAATCCAATGGTATTGCCCTCTCTTTTTCCAATATTTTTTAATGATCTTAGCAGATCCTTATTTTCAAGGGAAATAAGTCTGTCACGGTACCGATCTTGGGAAGAACTTTGTAACAACTTCATCATGATTCCTGACAAACGATGCGGGTGATCGCTTCTGTTAATGTGGTAAGTTCCCGGTCTTCAATAATATATGGGGGCATTGTATAAATAAGCCTGCCAAAGGGACGGATCCATACGCCCTGCCGGACAAAGGCTTCCTGAATTTTTTCCATGTCTACAGCTTCCTTCATTTCCACCACGCCAATGGCGCCAAGCACACGGACATTTTTAACCCGGTGGGATGACCTGCATGGGGACAACCCATTGATCAGACCGGATTCAATTTCCTGGATTCTTTTTTTCCAGTCCCGGGACAAAAGAAGGCGGATACTGGCTGCCGCCACGGCGCAGGCAAGGGGATTTCCCATAAAGGTAGGCCCATGCATGAACCCTTTGCATTCGCCTTCAGAAATCACCCGGCTGAGCCGGTCCGTAGTCAAGGTGGCCGCAAGGGAAATATATCCACCGGTCAAGGCTTTCCCGAGGCACAGGATATCCGGCTCAATACCCGCATGATGACAGGCAAACATTTCACCGGTGCGACCGAATCCTGTGGCAATTTCATCTAGGATAAGCAATAGATCATACCGGGTACACAAGGCTTTTAACCGTTTCAGATACTCGGGAGAGTAAAACCGCATTCCGCCCGCGCCCTGGACAATGGGTTCCAGGATAACGGCAGCACAGATCGTATGATGGGCTTGTACGAGCCGCCGTATCGAATCCAGGTGTTTTTCTTCCCAGGGTTCATGAAAGGCACACCCGGGCGCATCGGCAAAATATTGCTCGGGAAGGACATCTTTGAACACATGGTGCATGCCGGTAACCGGATCACACACAGACATGGCATAAAACGTATCCCCGTGGTATCCGTTCCGAACAGTGATCAGGCGGTTTTTTTTCGGTAGGTTCAGTGACTGCCAGTACTGGAAGGACATTTTGATAGCCACTTCAACCGCCACCGAACCGGAATCACATAAAAAGACTTTATCCAGCGATGGGGGTGTCATATCGATTAAAAGTTGAGACAGATCAACCGCAGGCTCATGGGTAAACCCGCCAAACATGATATGGGACATTTTTTTAAGCTGCTGTTCAATGGCCGCATTCAACACCGGATGATTGTAACCGTGAATGGCTGCCCACCAGGAAGACATGCCGTCGATAAGTCTTGTTCCATCCATTAGCGTGATGTAAACACCCTTGGCTGATTCAACCGGGTAAGTTTTCAAGGGGTGTATCATGGAGGTATAAGGATGCCATACATGCTCCCGGTCAAAGGTTTTTATCTTATCCATATTGTGTTTGATTTCAGTTCATGCTATTTGGTTAACTAATAAAAAACATTTAGTTAACCAAAATTTAACAACAAGTCAATACCATAGACGGAAATTTAACCTGATGCCATTGAATACAGAACACTATCTGTCCATTGCCAGAAAAATCATTACCGATTCCCCGCCTGATTTAAAAACCCTGCAGGATATTTGCGAAACACCGGATGAAGCCGTCTTCACACTTTTGCCGGGGGCGGATCTGATTCGCAATTTTTATAAAGGGAAAAAGATTCATCTATGCACCATCTGCAATGCAAAATCCGGAAAATGCCCGGAAGACTGCGGGTTTTGTCCCCAGTCCGCATTCCATCGGACTCAAATCGACAATTACGGACTTCTTGGAAAAGAACAACTCACCCGGATCCCTAAAAGCCTTTCTGATACTCCTGTGAACCGGTATTCGGTTGTAACCAGCGGACGGGGATTGAGTTCCGAAGAAGTGGATCTGGTGGCCCGGGCATTTTCAAGCCTGGAAAAAAAAAGGCTATCCTATTGTGCTTCCTTAGGAATCATCCGGGATCGAGATTTTGCCGTTTTGAAAAAAGCCGGAGTCACCCGGTATCATCACAACCTTGAAACTGCGGAAAGCCATTTTGAAAAAATATGCACCACCCACACTTTCAAGGACCGGGTTGACACCATCAAACGGGCTCAGAAAGCCGGCTTCGAAATCTGTTCCGGTGGAATCTTCGGAATCGGTGAAACCGACAGTCAAGTGCTGGAGCTGGCCCTTGAATTAAAACGCCTGGACATTGATGCCGTGCCCTTAAACTTTTTATCTCCCATTCCCGGGACACGCATGGAAGGCACTTCCAACCTGACGCCGTTAAAATGCCTGAAAATAATCGCCTTGTTCCGGTATGTACTGCCGGAAAAGGACATTTTTATCTGCGGCGGGCGGCAATTAAATTTAAAGCAACTTGTGCCTTATATATTTCATGCAGGTGCCAGCGGCATAATGACCGGAAATTATCTGACAACCCAAGGGGCAAATCTTGATAATGACCTGGAGATGATCACACAGCTCGGTTTTGAAACACTTATTTAACTTTTTTCAGAAGAATCTCAAAGAT
>PIVS01000464.1 GCA_003353855.1 Desulfobacteraceae bacterium | reverse complement strand
GCTGCGCAGAAGATATAAAGAGATCTTTTCTGGTAATCTTCAACAATCATCTTGGCAATTTCTTTGTTGGGGGCAGCACCAACCATGGCGGCAAAGCCAGGGGCGGAGCCATCAACAAATTCAACACCACGTTTTCTAAGGATGGTATCATCGGCAGCACCCACCCATAGCTTTCCGTTTTCAATATCCGGATCTTCCTGGGCAATATAGAAATCAGGTTCATTGAGATATCTTAAGGCTTCTATGACTTCATAGGAAATGATACCTGCCATACCCGCATCAAGGAGTGGCCCCAGGTAGGGAAGCCAGTTTTTCAGCTTGATATGGGGGGGTAGCAATCCCTTTGCAAAGGCCAGGGGTGCTTTAAGGTCTTCCAGGGTTTCAACTTTCAGCCCTGTGAGTGAATAAATTACCGGCAAATAGTATGCGGTATTAGGGAACCCTACTTTTGTACTGGCATCGTAGGTCTGAAGTGCTTGTTCCAGCTGTCCTTCTGCCTGGGAAACTACTTTGTATCCACCCTGAATGGCAGCAAATGCGATCAATTTTGACATATTTTCTTCCTCCTTCTTTGAGGATTTATAGTATTATCAGTTTCTAAATAGAACAATCCCATTAACCTTCGAGTGCCTGGCGAGAGGCCATATCCATCATGACTCTTTCCCTTGCCTTGTCGATACCCAGTTCTTTTCTCTTTTTATCGATATGGGCAATCATGAGGTGGGCATGTTTGATGGGATCTGCTTCAACCTCCCACATACCGCCGTAGAGTTCCTCCATGCCTGATTTCAGGTACTCTTTAAATACCGGAGCACCATCAATTGGGAGAGTGCCGCCAAATACAGTATAGATACCTGAAGCCACAACATACTGGCCGATGGAGATGGCTTTTTCACTCATCCATTCAGGCGCGGAACCGGCTACAGGCCAGTCACAAAGATCGTTGCCCATGCCGCCGGCATTGACGACTTCTATGGCTGCATTAAGGACTCTGGAGTTGTCCACGCAAGAACCCATGTGAAGTACCGGGGGTATACCGACAGTTTCGCAGATTTCAGCCAACCCGGGCCCGCAGTAAGCAGCCGCAGAATCGGGCTGAAGCAGGCCGTCCATGGCAGCAGTGATACCGCCACAGCCTGTGGTCAGAACAATGACATCATTCTTGATCAGCTCTTTGATGACGGTCAGATGGGCATTGTTATGCTGCTGTCTGGCGTTGTTACACCCGACAACTGCGGCAACACCGCGAATCCGGCCGTTTATCATATTATCGTTCAGGGTATAGTAGGTGCCTCTAAAGGTACCGCCCAAATGATATTTGATGGATTCAACGCCGAAACCTGCTACCTGGGATTGTTTTTCAGGCGGAATCTGCACATCGGCATCACGGTTGTTGAAGTTTTCAATGGCCATGGTTACAATTCTTATGGCATCTTCCATGGCATGGTGTTCGTCAAATTCAATGTGAACAACATTGGATTGTTCCATCTTGGCCATGGGGTGGGTGGTGATCAGTTTGGTGTGGAAACATTTTGCCACATTGGCAAGGTTCTGAAATACACACTGAACATCCACAACCATTGCATCACAAGCACCTGTTACAATGGCAAGTTCCTGCTGCAAAAAGTTGCCTGCGTTGGGAACTCCGTGTCTTTGGAGTACTTCATTGGCTGTACAGCAGATACCGGAAAGCTGAATACCTTTTGCACCGTTTTTAATTGCAAGCTCATGCATTTCAGAAGACTGGGATGCCGCAACAATCATCTCTGAAAGTATGGGCTCATGGCCGTGGACGATGATATTGACATGGTCCTGCTTCATGACACCAAGGTTGGCTTCTGAAATCAAAGGAGAAGGAGTACCGAACATAACATCCTGAAGATCGGTTGCAATCCATGATCCGCTTAAATCTGCAAGGGCGCATCGGGTACCCTGTTTCATGAGGTTTTTGTAATCCTGGTCAACACCGATGTGGGTTCTGTGCATGACGTCCACAATTTCCCTGTCGATGTTTCTGGGAAGGACACCCAATTTTTTCCAGAGTTCATATCTTGGTTTGGGGAAGCGTTTAGGAATAAGTGTTGTACTTCCGCTTTTACCCCATTCGGCCAAGGCAACATCTGCAAGTTCAACAGCAATTTCATCGATGTCTCTGTCAACCATTTCACCATCAACTTCAACCTTGGTCTCCACACCGTAATGGGGTGCAATGGCTAAAAGTTTGAGGGGATCTTTGATTTTATAGTCATCGGTCAGCTTGTTAGCTGCTTGATAAAATACTTCGGCAACGGCTCTACCATGATCAGAGTGAGCAGCAGCGCCTCCTGCAATCATTCTGGCAAAGTTACGGGCTGCGATGGTGTTGGCTGTGGCTCCGCAAAGACCTTTTCTGGTATCTTCGCCTTCAATCCCGGCTTTGGGAAGGGGCAGGCGGCAGGGTCCCATGGCGCAGTTTTTACAACAGGTGCCCTGGACACCGATGTTACACTGCTTCATGTTGACAGCTCTGTCAAAAATAGTTTCCACACCAAGTTCGTGGGAACGGACGATCATTTTTTGGGTTGCAATATCAACTGACGCTTCTTTCGGATCAGCAAGTTTTGGCGCCTTGACTGCTTTTTCTTTCTTTTCTGCCATTAGAGGTTCCTCCTCTTGATTATTATATAAAGAATTGCATGAACATTAATAGTGTTGTGCAATTTGTTTTATTAGCTGGCTCTCTTGTGAACCCTGTCAAGATTTTCAATGATTCTTACAAGCATACCTTTGTTGATGGCTGCGGGTGTCTTCTTGACTTCACCCTTGGGAGCAGCAGCTTTTGCTTCAGCCGCATTTGTTCTTTCAGTCGCCCGTTTTTCTTTCAAGGCCAGTTCATCGGATTCACGTTTAGAGGCTTCATCTAATTCAGCCTGTTTGGCCGCTTGAATCTTTGCGGCTGCATCGGCTGCTGCCTTGGCTTTTGCATCGGCTTCGGCTTTTGCTTTGGCTTTGGCATCGGCATCGGCTTTGGCGGCTGCGTCAACTGCGGCTTTTGCGGCTGCATCGGCTGCGGCTTTTGCTGCAACTTCCGGATCTACGGCAGGTGCTGCAGGTGCTTCTACCTTGGCTTCCGGTTTTGCTTCAGCTTTGGGAGCTGCGGCTGCTGCTGCGGGAGCTGCTTTTTTGGCAGGAGCTGCTTTCTTAGCAGGGGCTGCTTTCTTTTTCTCTTCTTCAATGGTCAGATCTGCTGCCGGCGCCATGGCGGCAAAATCAATGTCCACATCATCCATAAGCTTGGCAATGGGAGCCACGTCCATGGCGGAACCACCGTCGGAAATCAGATCAATAAACGCCTGGGTCAGTTTGATGGCTTCAGGGTGACGCATGATCATGAGACTGGAACCGGACATCAGGTACGATACGGCACCAACTGCTTCCATGAGGATGGCACGTGTTTCAGGATCGCCTAACTCCGGTGCATCCTCAACCGTCAGTTTGGCTTCTTTACATTTCCAGACTTCGTTGCCCAGGTTATTGACCATGGGATTCTGGAGTTTGTCATCTCCCTGGGTCATGGCTGCCTGGGAAAGGCGTTCCATTACGGAGTAGGTATATTCAAGTCCGTAGCCCAATCCGCCAGTGGTGGGGTCAACAAGAACCTTGTCAAGGGAAACCCCAAGGTTTTCAAGGAGAATGTTCACTTGTTTTGCCAGGTTGACATCAATGGGAGACGATGAAATAACTGTATGGCCATAACCCATGGCTGCCGCGCCAATCCCTTTGTAGTTCTTTTCTTCAACAGGACCTAAGATCAGGTTTTCACCGTCACAAACCTCGCTTATTTTTTTAAGAACTTCTTCATCTTTTGTCGGTACGGCACATCCCCAGACAATCAGGGGAACATTGATGGCGCCAAGCACCTTTTTAACGGTTGCTGCTGCATCATCTGCACTTGCATCCTGGTCATTGGGGTCCGTGCTTTTCAGCTGGAGAACAATGGCCTGGGCACCGTATACATCCACACATTTTTTTGCCCATGCTGCAGGATCGGATACAACATCCTTAAA
>PIVS01000463.1 GCA_003353855.1 Desulfobacteraceae bacterium | reverse complement strand
GACGACACCCTGAATATTGCCAAGGATTTTGTGGAAAAAATCAAGAAAACCGCCATTGAGGTAAAAGAAGCCCCGGGCTTTGCCGTCAACCGCATCCTCTGCCCCATGATCAATGAAGCGATATTTGTCCTGGCCGAAGGGATTGCAACGGCGGAAGATATTGACAACGGCATGACCCTGGGCGCCAACCATCCCATCGGTCCCCTGGCCCTGGCCGACATGGTGGGGCTGGACACCATTCTCCTGGTCCTGGAAGGATTTCACAAAGAGCTGGGCGAAGACAAATACCGCCCAGCCCCCCTGCTGAGAAAAATGGTGAGGGCAGGCTATCTGGGTCGGAAAAGCGGCAAGGGTTTTTACGATTACACAAAATAAACTGTTTTATAAAAATTCATTTTTGGAGGTAGATATGGCCCAGTTAGTAGCAGACAGGCGGGATGTGGATTTTGTTCTCCATGAACAATTAAATGTGGAACAATTAAGCCAATTTGCAAAATTTGAGGAGTTTAACAAAAAAACCGTTGATATGGTGGTTTCCGAAGCCAGGAACCTCGCCGTCAAGGAGTTGCTCCCCTGTCTCAAGGAAGCAGACGAAGAAGGGTGTCTCTTTAACAACGGCAAGGTCACGGTTCCCAAGGCATTTCACCGGGCCTACGAACTCTTCTGCCAAGGGGAGTGGATTGCCATGTGCGACGACCCCGATTGGGGCGGTCAGGGCATGCCCGCCACCGTGGCCCTGGCAGCCAATAATTATTTTAATGGAGCCAATTACCCCTTTATGCTCCACAACATCTTAAGCCACGGGGCGGGCAAGCTGGTGGAATGCTTTGGTACGGACAAACAAAAGGAACTATTCCTCGAAAAAATGTACACCGGTGTTTGGGGCGGGTCAATGCTCCTGACAGAACCCGAGGCAGGATCCGATGTGGGGGCCCTTACCACCAAGGCAGTTCCCAACGGGGACGGCACCTATTCCATCACCGGCAACAAGATATTTATATCTTCCGGGGAAAATGATCTGGTGGAAAATATCATCCACCCGGTATTGGCCAGGATAGAAGGTGCGCCTGCCGGTACCGCCGGGATTTCCCTCTTCCTGGTTCCTAAATTCTGGATCAATGACGACGGCAGTCAGGGCGACTTTAATGATGTTATCTGCACCGGCATCGAGGAAAAAATGGGGATCCACGGCAGCCCCACCTGTTCCATGGCCCTGGGGGGAAAAGACCAGTGCAGGGGCACCTTGCTGGGCCAGGAAAACAAAGGCATGAGCGCCATGTTTGTCATGATGAACGAGGCCCGACTCCATGTGGGTATGCAGGGATTTGCCTGTGCCTCGGCCTCCTATCTGAATGCCCTGAACTATGCAAGGGAACGGGTCCAGGGAGCAGCTCTCACCGCCCCCAAAGGCTCTCCCGGTGTTCCCATTATCCAGCATCCGGATATCCGGCGTATTCTTCTCACCATGAAATCCCATTCCGAGGGCATGAGAAGCATTCTCTTTTATGTGGGACTCATGGAAGACATGATAAAAGTCACCGAGGATGATGAAGACAAGGCCAGATACCAGGGCATCATTGACGTACTCGTCCCCGTGGCCAAGGGCTATATCACGGACCGGGCCTTTGAGATGTGTAGCCAGGGGATCCAGGTGTTCGGCGGGTATGGATTTACCAAGGAATATCCCCAGGAACAGCTCCTCCGGGATTGCAAAATCACCCAGATTTATGAAGGCACCAACGGGATCCAGGCCATGGACCTTTTGGGCAGAAAACTGGGCCTTAACAAAGGGAAAGCCTTTACCGACCTTCTGGCCGAAGTTCAGAAAACCATTGACACGGCCAAAGAGACAAAAGAGTTGAAACCCCTGGCCGACATGGTGGATGCCACAGTGGTCAAACTTATGGAGACTGCCCAGTTCCTAGGGGCTGTGATGGGCGCAAAAAACATAGCCGCCGCCTTTGTCCAGGCCCACCCCTTTCTGGATGTCACAGGTGACACCCTCATGGCCTGGATGCTCCTGTGGAGGGCCGTCATTGCCAGTCAGAAACTTTCGGAAAAGCCCAAGAAGAAAGATATCTCCTTTTACGAGGGACAGCTTAAAAGTGCCCAGTTTTTCATCCATTCGGTTCTGCCCGTTGCCCGGGGAAAAATGGAGGTGATCATGGCCGGGGATACCGCGGCCCTGGATATTTCCGAGGAGGCCTTTGGGTCAAAATAAGGGGCTGTAATCCTTAAAAAGCGATAGTAGTTAATTGAAACCATAATTGAAGGATATAAAAATGAAAGAAGTTGTTATCGTTTCCGCCTGTAGAACCGCCATCGGTACCTACGGCGGAACCCTAAAAGACATGAACGGCGCCACCATCGCCAGCGTGACCATGAAAGAAGCCGTAAAAAGAGCGGGCATCGATCCTTCCATCATCGATGATGTCCGCTACGGTACTTGCCTGGAGCACCATGATACCCTGAACACCACCCGGGTGGCAGCACTCATGGCAGGGATCCCCGATACAGTCCCCGCCGTCACGGTTAACCGGGTCTGCATCTCCGGCATGGAAGCCGTCCTTTCCGGTATGGCCATGATCCAGGCCGGCATGGCCGATGTCATCCTGGCCGGCGGCGTAGAGCACATGTCCGGGGTCCCCTATACCGTGCCCAAGGCCAGATGGGGATGCCGTCTCCAGGACACCCAGTTTGTGGATGCCATGATCCATGCCCTCCATTGCGGCTCTCATGTCATGCCCTTTGACGCCTCCACCCCTTTAAATACCGAAGAAGCCCCGGCCAGCTATTTCATGGGCAAGCCCTATATCATGGGGCACACCGCAGAATTTGTGGCACATTACCTGGGGATCAGCCGGGAAGAGATGGATGAGGTGGCCTTGCGAAGCCATAACAATGCCGAACGGGCCACCAAGGACGGCTCCTTTGCAGAAGAGATCACTCCCATAAGTGTACCCCAACGCAAAAAAGACCCCCTGATCTTTGACAAGGACGAACACTTCCGACCGGGTATGACCATGGAGAAACTGACGGCTCTGCCCCCGGCCTTTATCCCCAAAACCGGCAAGGTAACGGCCGGTAATGCCTCTGGTCTAAATGACGGCTCCACGGGTATGATTATCATGTCGGTACAAAAAGCCAAGGAACTGGGCCTTACCCCCATTGCTAAAATCAAAGCCTCGGGCATGGGCGCCTGCCATCCCACCATCATGGGAATTTCCCCGGTACCGGCGGTTAAAAGCCTCATGAAAAAGACCGGACTTTCCATTGGAGATTTTGACCTTGTGGAAGTTAACGAAGCCTTTGCCGCCCAATATCTCGGGTGTGAAAAGGAATTGGGCCTGAACCGGGAGATCACCAATGTTAACGGGTCCGGCATCGGCCTGGGCCATCCCGTGGGCTCCACCGGGGCTAGGATCATGACCACCCTGATCCATGCCATGAAAAACCGGGGAGACAGCCTTGGTCTTGCCACCCTCTGCGGCGGCGGCGGGGTTGCCATGGCCTGTGCCATTGAAATGCTCTAATCCTTAACCCGCAAGGTAAAGAATACCAACACATGCCAAGGCCGGGAAAAGGTTTTATTTTTTTTTCCCGGCCTTCAACAGACAATAGGGCAAGATTATAGGAGTTTTTGTTCAGGCTCTTATAGAATTTCTGGGTGTTCAGCACCCCTTTGGCAAGATCCTTCCAGACCACTCCGTGTATGGGGAAAGATTGGGAAAAAGGATTGAATCATTATGGGACAGCCTTTTATTTTCACTGATTTCCGGCATGGGGCAAGGGGTCATGGATTCAAGGTTCCCGGGACAGAAAGGACATTTTTTTTCATCCATATCCTGCTGAACCCTTTTGACCCGGTTGCCTTAACTATCTTTTGTCAGTTTTAGGGATACAAGGCCTGCTGAAAGATAAAGACAGGCGGCAACAGATAAAACAACCTTGAAGCCGAACAGAATGGCCAGAAGTGTGGCCAAAAGAATGCTGATTACGGAAAAAAAGCCGTTAATCCCCCATGCCCAGGCAATTGAAGAAGCATCCATTTTT
>PIVS01001000.1 GCA_003353855.1 Desulfobacteraceae bacterium | reverse complement strand
ATGGCATTTTCAACAGGCGCATTGGATTTAATAGTCTCAAACTCGGTTGCCATGATGTCTTTTACAAATACTTTCAAAGGATTCTCCTATGCAATGTCTGAACAGCATTCATTAGTTGGACCCATCAACTTCTTGTATACTTCCACTGCCGGCCTGTCAAATTAATTTACAAATTGCAGCCATTTACCTTTCCGTAATAAACGAAAGATTTTCCCACATGGGATTTTCCAGAAAAACAATTTGCCTTTTACCTGAAAAAAATGATATAATGTCTCGAATTTTAAACCGCAGGTCTCACTCCTGTGGTTTTTTTTTATTTAATACGAAGGAAACCAAATCAATGATTACCGCAAATAACATCACCCTGGCCTATGGCAAGCGGGTTCTGTTCAAAGACGTCAATATAAAATTTGCCCCGGGCAATTGTTACGGACTCATCGGCGCCAATGGTGCCGGGAAATCCACCTTTTTAAAGATTCTTGCCAAGGATATCGAAGCCGACTCAGGGACTGTCTCTGTCGGGCCGCGGGAACGAGTAGCAGTATTGAGACAGGACCACTTTGCCTTTGACGAGGAAACGGTTTTAAACACGGTAATCATGGGTCATGAAGCCCTCTACAAGCTCATGGCTGAAAGGGATGCCCTTTATGCCAAGCCTGATTTTTCCGAAGAAGATGGAATCAAGTCCGGTGAGCTTGAACTGGAATTTGCAGAAATGAACGGCTATGAGGCAGAACCCGAAGCCGCCATTCTTTTGAATAATCTTGGCATTGCCGAAGAGCTGCACACCAAAATGATGAAAGAGCTTGAGGGCGGAGAAAAGGTTCGGGTGCTCCTTGCCCAGGCCCTGTTTGGAAATCCCGACGTCCTGCTCTTAGATGAGCCCACAAATAATCTGGACATCAAATCCATTGCCTGGCTTGAGGATTTTCTCTACCGGTTCAAAAATACGGTCATTGTGGTATCCCATGACCGCCATTTCATGAACCAGGTA
>PIVS01000999.1 GCA_003353855.1 Desulfobacteraceae bacterium | reverse complement strand
GAGGGCCATGGCATCTTTCCAGGACCATGGCAACACAAGCCGGTATGAACAACAAATGGCTATCAGAACAAGGGTTAATATCTGTCAAAGATCAGTGGGTGAAAATTCATTACCCGGCCTCGGCCCGGTAATCTTGGTGAAACGCCCTGTGCGGACCCGCATGCAGGGTGTTGTGGGGGCTGGGGGATTAAAACCCCCGGCTACCCGATTAAATGCTTTTTATTGACAGTGTATAGCTTCACCTAATAAATCGGTGACACACTTATTAAGGCTTTTACCTTCGGCTGCCGCTTTGGCTGCTATTTCAGCGTGTAGTTCAGGAGGAACTCTTAAATTAAATTTCCCTGAATATTCTTTGTACGGGTTAAGGCTCTCTTCTTTACATATATCAAGGAATACTTTGAGGGAAACTTTACCTTCTTCTCTAAGTTCTTCAATGTTTGTTGCATAAAAATCAGCTCCACCATTTAGACCAACAAATTCACCACGAAACTTATCAATCACAGGGTCGTATTTAATGATAGCCTTGTAACCACCCACATCCATTATATTCATCATGGTTTCACTCCATTTTTCTCTAACCATTTTCGAATACTTGAGACAGCTCCTTTATCAGTGTCTGGTGAAGGATGAGGTCTATGAAAAACCTGAATCTCACCAAAAAGAATTACGCCAATTCGGGAACCTTCTCTTTCTGTAATTTTTGCTCCTAAGCCTTTAAAAGCGATTCAATGTCAGACCATTTGATATTACCGCTAACAGGACGAGCAAAAATTGATTCCAATATTTTTTTGTGTTTTCGTTTCACATTTCAATAGTACCATTTTTTAGTACTAAGTCAATAGGATTTTGATTCGTTGTTTTTTCATTTAACCACCAAAATCACCGGCTTGCCCGTGTGCATTTTTTGATTGTGTACGCCCGGCATGGGCGTGAACTTATGGGGTGAAAGTCCCCTATACGTGAATCCTGTTGATGCATACAGCATTAGCAGAAGT
>PIVS01000462.1 GCA_003353855.1 Desulfobacteraceae bacterium | reverse complement strand
AAGTTTCTGAACGATCCCCAGAAAAATTATCATACCATCCATGTTGCCGGGACCAATGGCAAAGGCTCAACCGCCACCTATATTGAATCCATATTGAGAAAAGCAGGGTTTAAAACAGGTATTTACACCTCCCCCCATCTGCTTCGATTCAATGAAAGGATAAGTGTAAACGGAGAACAGATATCCGATGAACAGGTGGTGGAAGCCTACGAATCTGTAAATGCCGTGGACATAGGAAAAAGAAAGGCCACGTTTTTTGAAATCAATACGGCCATGGCATTTTACCATTTTTCCAGGGAAAATGTAGAATGGGCCATAATTGAAACCGGTATGGGCGGAAGATTTGACGCCACAAACCTAATCCATCCCCAGGTCAGCGTAGTCACCAATTTGTCCATTGAACATACAGATTACCTTGGCCACACCATAAAAGATCTGGCAAGGGAGAAAGGCGGAATCATCAAGCAGAACACCCCTGTAGTAACCGGGGTGTCCCAGCCATCCGGCCTTGGGGTAATCAAAGAAATTGCAAAGAAAAAGGATGCTCCGCTCTTTCAGTTTAAACATGATTTTTCCATCCGGAAAAACCCAAAGAAAACCACATATCTTTACCGGGGCCTCCACCAGACCCATAAAGAAATTGTAAAACCTTTGCCCGGAGATCACCAAAAAGAAAATTTAAGCCTGGCCCTGGCAGCCTGTGAGATTGTATTTAACAAATTTAAAGACACTGATCATCGGTACAATCTGTCACCAGCACTTATCAAAGAGGGGCTTTCCATTGCAAAATGGCCGGGAAGACTTGAGGTTATCATGGAAACTCCTTTGGTTATTCTGGACGGGGCACACAATCTTAAGGCATCCCAGGTCCTGGGCAGATACCTGTCCAAGAACCTGTCAGACAAAAAGCTCACCCTTGTGGTGGGAATCCTGGATGACAAACCTTACGAAAAGATGCTCAAACACTTGGTTCCCTGTGCCGAAAAAATCATTATTACCAAGGCAAAAATTGACAGAAGCCTGGAAACCCAGGTACTAAAAGAGGCGGTAAAAAAAATAACCGATAAAAATATTACGGTTATAGAAGATGTACAGAGGGCTGTAACCCATGCAATAACGACATGTTCGGACAATGATGCCGTCTGTATTGCCGGTTCTTTATACGTTGCCGGAGAAGCAAAAGAAAAATTTAATGTGGATTTTATTTGTTAACGTGGTATAAAAGCATCGGGATTTTGTGCGCCCGTAGCCCAGTGGATAAGGCGTCAGCCTCCGAAGCTGAAGATCGCTGGTTCGATTCCAGCCGGGCGCACCAACCTTACTATCTATGAACTCATCCCTCAAAATAGGCATCTTAAGTTATCGGAGCAATCCCCATTGCGGCGGCCAGGGCGTTTACGTCCGGCACCTTACCCATGCCCTTTCCGATCTGGGGCATCAGGTTGAAGTGATTGCAGGACCTCCCGATCCCCAGCTGAACGGCAGCGGCACCCTGACCATGCTTTCAACCCTGGATCTGTATAATGCTGACAACCCATTTCGGACCCCGAATCTTGAAGAACTCAAAGACCCCATCAATCTTCTGGAATGGCTGGACGTTTCAGCCATGGGATACCCGGAACCCATGACATTCGGCATGCGGGTGAACCGCCACTTAAAGGGCTGTGAAAACAAGTTTGATATCATCCATGACAATCAAGGCCTGGCCTACAGTCTGCTCTCCCTGCAGAGGAAGGTACCGGTAACCGCCACCATCCACCACCCCATGACCGTGGACAGGCGCCTTGCAGTCCAAAGCACCCGGTCCTATATCAAAAAACTCAAAGCCATAAGATGGTATTCCTTCATTAGTATGCAAAAACAGGTGGCCAGAAAGCTTAGGACCATCATCACCGTTTCCGACAGCTCGAAAAGAGACATTGCAAGGGAATTTAAAGTACCGGAATCAAACTTTAAAACCATTTCCATTGGTATTGATACAGACAATTTTTATCCTTTGGACCACATCAGAAAAATTCCCGGCAGACTCATTGTAACCAATAGTGCCGACACCCCTTTAAAGGGGCTGTACCATCTCTTGTTTGCCCTTAAAAAGGTTATAAAAAAACACAGGGTCAGCCTGACTGTCATTGGGACCCCCAAAAAAAACGGGGGGATTGAGAGCCTGGTAAAAAAACTGGACCTGGGAAGACACATAGAATTTACCGGCCGCATCGATCATGATCGATTTGTCAGGGAGTATGCAAAGGCCAGTATTGCGATCGTTCCATCACTCTACGAGGGCTTCGGCCTGCCCGTGGGAGAGGCCATGGCCTGCAGGATTCCTGTTATCAGCACCACAGGAGGAGCCCTTCCCGAAGTGGCCGGGGATGCAGCGAAACTGGTTCCCCCCGGTGATGCCCTTGCCCTGGAAAAAGCGATTATTGAACTGCTGGAAGATCCGCAGCAGCGCGAAATGCTTGCCCAAAAAGGATATGAACGGGTGATGTCAGAATTTACCTGGGAAAGGACAGCCATTAAAACAGCAAAAGCCTATAGAGGGATTATCCATGATTACCATTGATTTTAACAGGCTTGACATCCGCCCCAATGACAGGATACTGGATATTGGCTGCGGAGAAGGCCGTCACACCATAAGGGCTGCCCAGGAAAAGGACACCATCTGTACCGGGGCTGATTTTGGCTTTGACAATCTCATTCAAACACGGGATAAACTGGCCTTCCACGATGAAATCAACGACCTTGCCTGCAGGGACTGGAATCTTTCCACCATGGATATCACGGCCCTCCCCTTTGAGGACAACAGCTTTGATATTGTCATCTGCTCGGAAGTACTGGAACATATTCCCGATGATGCAAGGGCCATGGCTGAATTAGTCAGGATTGTCAAACCGGGAAAAACCCTGGCAGTAAGTGTCCCCCGATCCTGGCCGGAAAAAATCTGCTGGCGCCTTTCCGATGAATATTTCAATGCCAACATGGGCCATGTCAGAATATACGACAAAAAAGCATTGATCCAAAATTTTGAAAGTCTGGGACCTGTCTATTTTGATTCCCATTTCGCCCACAGCATCCATGCCCCCTATTGGTGGCTGAAGTGCCTGATGGGGCCAAACAGGACCGACTCATTCATGGTAAACATGTATCACAGTCTCCTGGTCTGGGATTTGATGGAAAAACCCAAAATCACCTCATTTGTGAATAAACTCTTTAATCCGATTTTGGGAAAAAGCCTGGTCCTCTATTTCAGAAAACCTAGTAACCAGTGATTCCAATCTAGCCCGTGAAAAGAAAAGGCGAATTTTTCCCATTCACCTGCAGTGGAAATATATAAAAAACGTGTTATAGTGTCATTATAATTTTCTAACCCATGTGAGGACACCCATGACGCGCTTTTTTTTACATTTACTCCTGTTTCTTGTTGTTCCCATGATATTTGCCTGTGCCACTGCACCCAAGATGCCCATGCGCCAAGACCCCTTGATTGGGAAAATCATCAATACCAATACCCGGCAACCCATTTCCTTCAATACCCTGGTGGATAAAATTGCCGATTATGATGTGATTTATCTGTCTGAAAAACATGACAACCCCATGCACCATGCCATCCAGCACCGAATCATCCTGGAACTTGTTACAAAAGAAAAACCTCCTATTCTCGGATTTGAATTTTTCTCCATGGATGACACCCCGTTATTGTTGAACTTTACCGACTCAGGAAAGGCTGCCCATACGCCAAAAATGGAAGAAGCCATTGAAAAACAGACCCGGAAAAAATTAAACTGGGATTCCCAGTCCGATACCATGTGGGCATATTACTATGACCTTCTCAAGCTTGCCCGTGACAACCACCTTCTTATTTCCGGCCTTGATCTGTCAAATTCACAAAAACGCAGAATCACACGAAAGGGGTTGGAAGGACTCACCCCCATCGAAAAAAAATTAATTTTTTCATCCCAATTTTCCAATGCCCCCTATGAAAGTCATATGAAATCGGTATTCAAAGCAGTTCACTGCGGTATGGGCCATGGAAAAATGACCTCCCGGCTCTATGACACCTGGGTGGCAAGAAATGATAAAATGGC
>PIVS01000461.1 GCA_003353855.1 Desulfobacteraceae bacterium | reverse complement strand
GTTACTGCCGGTATCTTTTGCAATGGAGGCAATAGTGTTTCCTTTTTCATATTCGCCCAAAACATGCATGAGCATGCACAATGAGGCCCGGTTTATCCGTAAAAATGCATGGGGTAAAACTGAATTTAACCTGACAGGTATGCAAGTGTGGGATTTTTAGCTGGATTTGAGGTCGATCTGCGGGCTTCTCTACATGTTCCCCATAAACAACGGGTTTTATCGGGCAAGCATATACTGAAGTATACGCTTGCCCGATAAATGGGTCAGGTCATAAAACTTTGAGATTTAGATTCCCTTCTAATAATTTGGAATTTCTTCTCTCTTAATTTGCAATAAGGGCAATCTCTTCTCCGTTAATTTTAACACTCTTGACGATTGTTATATAAGGTGCACCTGCGGGATTGTACTGGCCAAACTTGACAAGGGCTGCATGTGTCATAATTCGCAGTTCATAATCGCTGCCCGCAGCGTCTCCGGGAGAAGTGTTATGAATGTAGTAGGGCTGCGCATCGTTATATGAGAACTCTATAGTATCGCTTTTAACTGCCATCTTGACTGTAACTGTCTGACGGACCATATCCGGGGTGAGCACGGAGAGCCCCATGTTTACCTGGACTGGTTTCTGAATGGCTTCGCCTATATTACCAAAACCGACATGGTGGCCTGCCAACGGGATAAATTCAGGCAATCTCTCAAAAAGCTTTCCTCCGGGGCAGTATCCAAAATTTACAAAAGCACCTTTGAGTTTTCTCCATCTAATCGGATCTTTTTCAAAAATTCCAACTGTCTGGGCCACGCCAACGCCATCGGTGTATTCCGGGAAGGAAGCCGGAAGTTCAAGCTTAATCTCAAATGTCGTACCAACCAGTTGGGCATAGTTATCCAGGGAATAGACAATACCTCCAGCTTCAGAAGGATAAGAGTTATATGCATCATCCAGGGAGCCTTCTTCATCGACATAAATTTGAATGTTTCCATCTGCAATTTCAACGTTAGAGCCATTCATGTAACCATGGTTTTTCCATAGATGATTAGCCACTTTAAGGTCGTCATCAAGTGTTCCAATAGTCCAGCCTGGTGCTAATGTACCTGAAGATTCAGCATAAAGTGGCAGACAGACCAATAACGATAGAAACAAAGATGTAATAATAACTCTTTTCATAAAAACTCCTTTGATAAGTAAAAAATTAAGATTAACAAATTCCTCTGCCATAAATCACAAAAAGACAAATTTTCTGATGGTTTTATCGGATAACAGCAATTTAACAATGCGTGTTCCTGCCACTGGTCCATCTTTTAGAATTATGACTGGGTTCCTTTTCATTCCAAGGGATAATTCAAGTTTTGTGCCATTTGCTTAAATCTTTTTTAACCATTTGCCTGAAGAAATCATTTTGGATAGCAATTAGTAAGCCACACGACTGTTTACAGAGGCGTAAAACAATAGTTTGCTGGCATGCCGTTCTGATGTTTTTTACTATTGGTATAATATAGGTCGTCAAATATATAGTAATATAAATAGTGGTTTTTCGTCAAAACCAATCAAATATCACTATTTAACCAATCAAATATCACTATATGAAAACTCCTAAGAATTTATTCAACATTATTGTTTGTTAAATTTTTCTAACCATTGTTGAACTATAAACCCTGTTCCGAAGGGCCATGCTTTGATTTTATTGATTTCTACGGGCTTAACTTCTGCGATTTCATCGTTTAGGCATATTTTCCCCTGGGTTTTGATATGATAGCCTATAATCAACTGATTCATTTCAAAAAATGAATGTATTCCAATATAATCTATGCACAAGGTGTCGAGGCCGAGTTCTTCTTTTACTTCTCTTTTGACTGCCTGTTCGGTGGTCTCATTTTTTTCAAGGAACCCTGTGACCAACCCGAAGACATTTTCCGGCCACTTTGTGTTGCGGGCGAGAATGATAGAACCGTCATGTTCTACGACCGCAGCAACCACAGGAACCGGATTATCCCAGAAAACATAGTTACAGTTCTCAGCGGGGCAGCTTAACCGGTCTTTATCTTCAATTTTTTTTAAGATAAGTGCTATCCCGCAGTATGGACAAAACCGTATAACTGGATTGTTGGAAGGTTGATGGGTAAAATCTCCACTGGCCGTATTATTAGCCCAATTGTTTATATGAAACAGGGTTACGCATAATGTAAGCCCTTCTGGTGTAATTGAATACCCCTGTCCTTTTGTTAAATTAATTATTTTTGATTTCCGCAACTCAGAAAGACGTTTGCTCATGACTGTGGGAGACACTCCGCCGCAAAGATTTTGAAGTGATCTGAACGACTGAGAACCATTTCTCAGCTCCCAAAGTATTCTTAACGTCCAACGCCGTCCTAGAAGGTCCAAAAGGGCCATTACAGGTATTTCAGATGATGTTTTCTCTTGTTTCATACTCCCTCTTTCTTTTTGCTATCAAATTAGTAGCGATATCTTTTCAATATCAAAAAATTCTATCTTGAGTCAAGAGAAATACTGCGATTGTCCAGGATATTGACAGAAACAGTTCAACAACAAAAGCAATGTGGGAAGAATAAATAGTTTCAAAGCGTGAGACTGTTTTTTTGTTATGAGTTTATCGTGGACAGACCTCGCCCCTATTTTTAAAAATTCAAATGGAATGGTTAAGAACTTTTAGAATCTGTCTCTGAGGCCGGGGTAGGTGGAGGAGGATCATGGTTGCGTATATCCCAAAGTCCCAGATGCCGCAAAATCATTTCTATGATTTCAATTTCTTCAATAAAACTAATGATTTTCATTGGTCCCTGGCATTTTTTGCAAATCAATGGATTTACTTCATACACTTTCTGAATTAATCGAGCCCAATTTCAACACGTAACGTGTTTTTTTGGACAGTCTTTTTTTTAAATAGGTGACCTTGATCCATATAGTCAAAGGCATAATCTCTGGTCTTTTCAAATACATCCTTATTCCGGTATTGGGAAACGATTGTCTTAAACAGGTCTGTTGGGAGTGGCATCCGCAGTTTCCTCCATAGAAAGATATTAGGTATTGTTTCTGACAGTTTACCTAAATATAATATAGATAACAGTCACAGAGCCTGTGAAAAATTAACATAACAGATCGGGTGATATTTATGGCGCTCAGTTCAATGTCTGCGCCGTGAATATTGAAAAACAGGTAGAGCAGGTTTGATTTTCCTTGACAATTTGGCCGTGGTTTTGAATATAAGGACAATACGTTCAGGTGCCGTAAACGGCCTAACAGGGAACCCTGTGAAATTCAGGGACGGACCCGCCGCCGTAATTGGGGACAGGAACCGCAATAACCACTGTGGCAGATTGCCATGGGAAGGGGCGGTTCATTGGATGATCCAAGAGTCAGAAGACCTGCCTGGAATGGAAGATTATCCCCCGTGGAAAAGGGGTAATCACCAGATCTTGGAGAAAAAAGTGATACCCCGGATCGAGAATTTATCGAACCGGGGTTTTTTATTTTGCGCCGGGTCAAACCGAAATGTTCGAATAAATTGGTTTGAATAGAAAGGAAGAGTTATGTCCCAGCGTATTCCCTATTTGGATCACCGTTTTAAGAATTTTCTGGCCGGATTTCTGATCTTTGCTTTGGTTTGCATCGTCCCGGTTTCATTTCTAAATGCAGCCCCTGTTAAAAAAACGGCAAAAGACAGTCAGGGCAACACAGTTGAACTGCCCGGCACCCCTCAAAGAATCGTCAGCCTGGTGCCCTCGGCCGCGGAAATTCTGGTCCGGATCGGGGCCGGTTCAAATCTTTTGGGTACCACCTATCATGACGTAAGTCTCAAGGGTTCGGAAAAGAGAGCCATTATCGGTGGATTTTTCAATCCCTCCATAGCCCGGGTCAATGCCTCCCTATGTGTCAGGATAGTTGTCGTCTGAACCCATCACGAAATATTTAAACATTAATAGGGCGGCTAAAGGACATTGATAGTGGAATATACCCGAGAATTTAAAGAGGCCATTATTCAGAAAATTCTTTCAAATTCAGACCGCACTGTAGTAAGTTTTGCAAGAGAAGCGAGCATACCAGAATCAACGGTAGCAACCTGGATTAGAAACCATACAAAGAG
>PIVS01000998.1 GCA_003353855.1 Desulfobacteraceae bacterium | reverse complement strand
CTTTGATATGGCCGTTATAGGTTCTCTGTGCCTTTCTGATAATAGAGGTATAACAAATCATGGAATAGGCGGTTGGTTTCTTTAATCATGATATGCCCCGAGAGGCGCCGCCAGGGTCGAAAAGTTGTAGGACCAATTTCACAAAAATTAGTTATGCTTTATGTATAGCCCTCGTCCTTTGTTTTTGATGGCCCCTTTTTGCTTTGCCCGTGCAATAATATTTCTTATCAAGGTATCCCCAAGCCCGGTTCTTTTTTTTATTTCTTTGAAATCTATGGGGGTGACTTTTCTTCGCAAAATAATGCGGACCACTGTCTCATAGGGAGTTATGTCCTGTTTGCCCTTGTTTTTAATCGGGTTTTTGTCTGATTTTTTTGGGGGAGGAATTACGGGCTTGTTGGCGGCAGGCATTGGTGATTGGTCAAAATCAATTCCAAATGTTGAAGAAAGATCTGCATTTTGGATGATTCTTTTGGAGGTTTTCCTTTTGGATTTATTGATGAGCTGGTCTGCTGCTTTTTGGACGGCCCGGGAGACCAGATCTTCCATGTTAACACCTCGAAGGGTGAAAAACAGGGCTGGGTCTTGGTCGAGCCGGGTACCGACACCATAGAGGGTTGCCGCAATATGCTTGCACATATATGCCGAGTCAGGACATGAACAGTATAATTTTATTTCACCGGGGGAAGGGAAAATACCATCCATTTTGTCGATGAGGGTGCTTACCATGGCTTTGGGCAGTTTGCCGTCGAGAAGGGCGTTCAGGGAATCTATTTTTCCCTGACATCTTTGGATGATCATTTCCCAGGCTGCGGGCTTGATTTTTTGGATATTGATTTCAATGGTATAGGGCCTTGAAACAGCACCCTGAACAAGAGAGATGATTTTTCCTGATTTTATTTTCAGGTCAAGCACGGCACCATGGCGAACATAGGAGCGGCCCCTGCCTATTCTGTTGCTGTAATCTGCATAGTTTTCAAGATTTTTGTTCCAGGAAATACC
>PIVS01000460.1 GCA_003353855.1 Desulfobacteraceae bacterium | reverse complement strand
GATGCGGTATACCCCTCCTGTTGTTTTCTTAAAGAAGGTTCCGGAACAAATTTTATTCCCAAAAAGTAAAATTCAGTGTGAATTATCCTGCATCCCCAGATATTTCCCGCTCAGCCACACAAGAATCAAGACAGGGATACCGATCACTGCTGTCATTAGAAAAAATACAGGATAACCCAGGCTATCGACGATGGTGCCGGAATAACCGCCGAAAACCTTAGGGATCAGGGTCATTAAAGAACTAAAAATCGCATATTGGATGGCCGTAAATTTAATATTGGTCAGACTTGACAAAAAGGCCACAAAGGCAGCACTTGCAAGCCCACCGGCAAGGTTATCCGCCGAAATAACCAGGTATAACATGGGCAAATTATGACCCATTCCCGCCATGGCCATAAACAGCAAATTTGTCAGAGAAGAAAGCAGGGCACCCACAAATAAAATTTTGATCACACCATACCTCATGGCCAAAATCCCCCCGCAAAATCCCCCCCCAATGGTCATAAAAAGACCAAAGGTTTTTACAACACTTGCGATCTCCATCTTTGAAAATCCAAGATCCTGATAAAACACATTGGAAATAACCCCCAATACAATATCTGAAATTCGGTAGAGCCCGATTAAAGCGAGTATCAGCCAGGCAAGAAAGGCCCCATACCGATTAAAAAAATCGGAAACCGGGGCAAGGTAGCTGTCCCTCACCATTTCAGGGTTCACCCCGTTGGTTGAGATGGCAAGTTTTGCAATGAGGGCGGCGACACTGATTCCTGAACCAAGCCGGAAAATTTCAACCAGCAAGCCTGCAAGATGCTTGTTGTTAAAAAAGGCGCCAAGGCTCTTTTTCAAATCAAGGGCCACATCCGCACTGAAATGAAATGTCAGAATAAACCCTCCTGCAGCAAGGGCAAACAGGAATAAAAATCCCAGATAATCCTTTGATGCATAACGTTTTTTTTCGTTTTTTTCCAACACGGGCTCGGGCACAACAAGGGCTGTGACAACCCCCACCAGTATAAATGCAGCCATGATGCAATAGGTGTTCTGCCATGCCTGAAAATCATAATTTCCCTTTCTGGATCCAAACAATTCCGCCAGAAACAGGGCTCCGGCTCCGGCAACCAGCATCCCGACCCTATACCCTGCAATATAAGCAGATGCCATCAGGGCCTGGAGGGCTGTTTCAGCAGATTCTATCCTGTAGGCATCAATGACAATATCCTGGGTGGCCGAAGAAAAGCCCAGTAAGACTGCGGCCATTGCCATGATGGTTAACGGATACCGACCCGTTGCCGGGTCTGTGAATCCCATCCACAAGATGGCTGCAATAATGCCTGCCTGGGCCGCTAAAATCCAGCTTCTTCTTCTCCCAAAAACCCTGGTAAAAAATGGAATCGGCATTTGATCCACCAAGGGGGCCCATACAAATTTGAAAGAATAACCAAGGGCTGCCCAGCTGAAAAAAGTAACTGCCGATCGCTCAACCCCGGCTTCTCTGAGCCAAAGAGACAGGGATGAAAAAATTAATAATATGGGCAGGCCTGCAGAAAATCCGAAAAAAAACATGGACACAACCCTTGGATGAAAAAAAGATTTCAGTGATTCGTGCCAATTACGCATCATTTGTATTTTCCATATTTAAGTGAAAAGGAAACTATATATTAAATTATTCAGATTATAAATTCAGAGAGTTATTTCAAAATCATAGGGAACGGCAAAGCAGTCAATTGGCCGTATATTGGATGGAAGGGCAGTATTCTTTAAAATTTGGGTACAGTCTTTTTCAATGCTATCCATTTCATCGTCGGTGCGGTCCTGATTCAAATGGATCAGGCCCAGTTTTTTAACCCGGGCCGTTGAGGCAAAATCCAGAACATCAGGGATGGAGGAGTGACCCCAACCGATCTTGCAGCCATATTCATCTTTTGTGTACTCGGCATCATGGAACAAAAGATCGGCATTTTTGGAAAACTTGATATAGTCTTCCTTTCTCCGGCTCTGGGGATGGGAAAACCCAAGTTCATTATCAGTTAAAAAAACAAAGCTTTTCCCCTCTTCGGTAAATCTGTATCCCAGGCTCCCTTCGGAATGGCTTGTGGGAATCGTATCAATGGTCAGGGAACCGATTTTAAAACTGCCGGTTAAAGAGGCATCAAACTGAATATCGGCTTGCAGATCCTTGAGCCGGACCGGAAAAAAAGGAGGGGTAAGCACTTGGTTCAACACAGCTTTGGTATCAATACCTGCAAATTGTCTATTCTGGAACACCACCCGGGTTTTGCTGTAAAGCAGGGGTTTGAAAAATGCTATACCAAGGATATGGTCCCAGTGGGTATGGGTTAAAAGCAGGGTATAGTCAAATTTCTTTCGTTTAAGCAATGATTTGCCCAACCTGCGGATTCCGGTCCCGGCGTCAATGATAACGATTTCACCTGTTTTTGCTTGAATTTCAATACAGGTAGTATCCCCGCCATATTTGACATATTCCTTCCCTGATACAGATATTGATCCCCTGGAACCCCAGCACTTAATAAACATGATTCTCCTGTATCATATCCCAAAATTAGAATCCACTTATAAACTGAAACATATAGCATCATATGAATCGGTACAGAAATCAATAGTTTTTTGATTCCCCTCAGCTTTTTGGGGGTTTATCTTAAAAACACCTTTTGTTATTCTAAATCCACTTCATTTTCTTTTTATAAAAAATTTTTTGAATAGGCCAACAATAGTTTGAAATTATCAAACTATTACAGTCCACATATTGACAACTGAGTTTATTTTGCTTAGGAAAACCAAGGATATAAATCGCAATTTGAATCAAACCGTTTATCTATAAGGGGATTTTATATATGGCACAGCTTATCGCAGACAGAAGAGATGTGGACTTTGTATTGCATGAACAGATTGGAATGGTTGAACATGAACTTTTTGAAGAATTTAATAAAAAAACCGCTGACCTGATTATTTCCGAAGCAAGAAATCTGGCCATCAAAGAAATTTTACCCACATTCAAAGATGGGGATGAAATAGGATGCAAGCTTGAAAATGGCAAAGTCACGGTACCTCCCTCTTTTAAGCGGGCATGGAAACTTTATTGTGAAGGAGAATGGCTGGCCATGTGTGACGACCCTTCCGTGGGAGGCCAGGGCATGCCCAAAACAATTGGTTGTGCCGCCCTTGAATACATGGTGGGCGCCAATTCTTCTTTCATGCTTTATTACGGCATGACCCATGGGGCGGCCAAACTGGTTGAAGCCTTTGGGGATGAGCACCAGAAAAAAATGTATATGAAAAAAATGTTTGCCGGTGAGTGGGGCGGCACCATGCTGCTCACTGAATCCGAGGCCGGATCCGACGTGGGGGCACTGACCACCACCGCCGTTAAAAAAGAGGATGGGACCTATGCCATCCAGGGATCTAAAATTTTTATCTCTGCCGGCGAGCATGATCTGTGTGACAATATCATCCATCCGGTCCTTGCCAGAATTGAAGGGGCGCCTGCCGGCACAAGGGGAATATCCCTGTTCCTGGTCCCCAAACTTCTGGTCAATGAGGACGGCAGCACGGGTGAATTCAATAACGTGGTCTGCACCGGTCTGGAAGAAAAAATGGGTATCCACGGCAATGCAACGGCTTCCCTCTCCCTGGGTGAAAAAGGCGAATGCATCGGCACCCTTCTCGGAGAAGAGAATAAGGGCATGCCCGAAATGTTCAGAATGATGAATGAGGCCCGGGCCTTTGTGGGCATGCAGGGATTTGCCGTGGCCTCTGCCTCCTATATGTATGCCCTGGAATATGCCAGGACTAGGATCCAGGGAAAGCATCTCACCGCAGGTAAGGATGCCACGGCTAAAAACGTCGCCATTATCCAGCACCCGGATGTCAAACGCCAGCTGCTCAATATGAAAGCCTATACCGAGAGCATGCGGTCTTTAATCTATTATTACGGAAAATGCTCAGATATCGTCCATACCACCGAGGATGAAACCCTGAAAAAAGAAACCGCCGCTTTGATGGAGGTATTAACCCCCGTTGTCAAGGGCTATATCACAGACAAAGCCCTTGAAGTGTGCTCCCACGGAGTACAGGTATACGGCGG